>NZ_JBTEKS010000093.1:0-13232 GCF_054333355.1 Methylomagnum sp.
TGTCATTAAGGCTGGTAAAAATCATCGTGGAAGCGCCATTAAGAAAGGATCGTAGGGACTTGGGCTTGATTTTACCCTGTGGACTTTGAAGTAACAATTATGAACAGTATACTTATAGCACCTTGGGAACATCTCTATTGAAGCCAGAGCAATTTGCTCGCTTTTACGAGGTACTCTGACAAAGTGCCGTTCAATAATTTCTTTGCTTAAATTTGATTGCCCTGATCCCTGAACTGAACTCAACAATTTATCGGAGTCAGAAAATATCCTCCAATACAGCCATCTAGGGTCAATATCTTCGGTTTTTGGCACGAGAGCCAAAACCGCCTGATTGGTTGTGGCATTTATCGAAAGCCAGCTTACAACCCCGGCTGTTGCTCCATACATAGCAATCAACGGCGTGTTTTCTGGTATCCATTTAGCAGAACAGGAAGAAAAGCCGGTACCGGTTAGAAACTCTTCGGTTGATTCAATGGATTTCTGGTTTAGTTCGCTCGACTTTACCCAGGGAATAGAGCCGCCAAACATTCCAGAGGCAGATCGCGGTGGGGTTCCCCCGGAGTAGGTATCGCATATATCCCCAACGCACTTAATCGGCCAGTCCTGAACGAGGGAAACTGATTCGGCGAGTGTTTTTTGATCCACGCTCATTGATACCCCAACCCCGCCAAATACCTTTCCAACCGGCTTTCACACGTCGCCCGCTCCCGCCGCACATCCGCCAACGTCACCCGATACTTATCCCACAAGTTTTCGACAAACCGAATCGCCGCCTGCCGCTCCCGGTTCGCGGCCTGATCCAACCCGGCGAGAACATCCCGCTCCAACAATTCCAGCACCAAAGTTTGCTTTTCCGCCTCGTCCATAGCCCCGCACCGCCGCTGCAACTCCGCCAGGAATTGCCCGATCAACTCCCGATAACGGGCACGGGCGGCGGCCAGTTGCTCCTTCAAGGCTTCGTAGGGTTCCAGGTCGGCTTCCAACCCGGCAATCAGTGCCAACACCGGATCAATACGGGCTTCCAACACCGCCCGCTCAGCCCGCAAAGCCTCCGCGCCCGGCTTCTTCAACGCCTTGTCGATCTCCTTCACGCGCCGCTGATCCGCCTTAATCTCCGCCTTCGCCTCGCGGATACGCCGCTCCAAATCCCGCGCATAATTCCAGCCGTCCGCCTCCTCCTCATCCTCCGGCGGATTCTGCGCCTCCCAAGCATCCTTCTCGGCCTTGAGCCGGGCGATTTCCGCCTTCTCGTGGGCGATGCGTTCCAGGTAATCGGCCATGGTCGCCAACACCAGCTTATGGGCGAAAGGATCGAATAAGGGACCGCTGCCCTCGTCATCGTCCAGAGCGTCGGCGATGGCGTCGATCCAACCGTCGATGACCCCGGCGAAACCCTGTTCCATCAAAGTCTTGAGGTCGGGCAAGCTATCGTTCCACCAACCCGCCACCACGCCCGCCAGCCGGAAGCGGTCCAGCACCCCGGCGGGCGACAGCGCGGCGTGGAAGGTGTCCAGAAACTCGGCGCGGACCCCGTTAAGGTCGCGGCGCTCGGGCAAACGCGCCAGTCGCTCGGCGTGCGCTTCCCACCAATCGCGGGCGGCGGCGTGCAAGGCTTCGGTTTTGGCAAGCACGCCGCCGTCGCTCTCGATCCGCGCCCGGATGGCGCTCCGCTCGGCGAGAACCGGCGCGAAATCGGTGTAGCGGCTTTGCAAAGCTCCATTCGCACTTCGATACCTCAGCACGAACGGAGCTTTGCTATCGCTCTCGGCGCGGGCGGTGAACAAATGTGCCGGGTCCAGGCCGATGGCCTCGAACAACCCGCGCCGCGCCTCGATTTCCGCCAGCGGCACCCCGCCATGCAAATGGGCGCGGACATCATGGGGTTCCGGCGGCGGGGCGTTGTCCACGTAGCGGCGGATGTTCAGGTTGAAATCATTCTCGCGCAGTTCGTCCAAGCTCACCCGCCGCGCATAGGCCGGTATGTCCTCGTAGCGGTCGAAGGTGGAAACGATCTTCTCAATATGCTCGGGTTTCAGATAGTTCTGCGCCCGCCCGGCGTGGAATTCGGCGTCGGCGTTGATGAACAGAATCCGCTGGCGGCGCTCCGGCGACTTCCGCCCGCTCTCGGGCCGCAACACCAAAATGCAGGCGGGAATCCCCGCGCCATAGAACAAATTGGGCGGCAAGCCGATGACGGCCTCGATCAAATCCTGCTCGATCCATTTCTCGCGGATTTTCTTCTCCTCGCCGCCCCGGAACAGCACGCCGTGGGGCATCACCGTCGCCACCACGCCGTTCGACTTGCACACCGACAGCATGTGCTGGGCGAACATCAGGTCGCCCTTCTTGCCGGAAGTCGGGCACCAGCCCCAGCGGAACCGCTCGGGGAATTCCATATTCGTGCGGGTGTAGTTCTGGCTGAAGGGCGGATTGGCGATCACCCGGTCGAAGCGCTCCAACTCGCCGCCCTCCCGGTGCAGCGGATGCAGCAGGGTATCCTCGCGCTGAATATCGGCGTCCATGATGCCGTGCAGGATCATGTTGAGCTTGCAGATGGTCCAGGCCGACACGTCCAGCACTTGGCCCGCCAGCCGCAAATCCTGCCCGTCGCCGCCGGATTGCTCGATGTACTCCTTGGACAAAATCAACATGCCGCCCGACCCACAAGTCGGATCGTAGACGCTCATGTGCGCCTGGGGCTTGATGAGCCGCACCATCAACCGCACCACGTCGCGGGGCGTGTAGAAGTCGCCGCCTTTCTTGCCCGCCGTCTCGGCGAACATGTTGATGAGGAATTCGTAGGCCGCGCCCAGCAAGTCGGAGAACTGGAAGTCCTCCTGGCGCAGCCTGATCTTGTTGAAATGCCGGGCCAGTTCCCGGCAATCCTCGTCGTTGATAACGCGCTTCGAGCCGACCGTCTTCAAGAACTGGATATGGTCCAGCACGCCTTCCAAGGGGCGGTTATGCTCGCCCAATAGAACCAGCGCCTTGTCCAGCCGCTTGCCGAAGCTTTCCTCGCCGGATTTGCTCTGGTCGATCAGGTATTGCCAGCGGGCTTTTTCCGGCACGAAGAAGCCGTTGTAGAACTCCGGCTCATCGGCCACATGCGCGTTGTACTGTGCGATGACCTTCTCGCGCTCCGCCTCGAACACGTCCGAGCAGTGTCGCAGAAACAGCATTCCGAAGATGAAATCCTTGTATTCCGCCGCGTCCATTTTGCTGCGGAGGATGTCGGCGGCGGCGTAGAGATGGCGTTCGAGTTTGGCGAGGGATAGGCGGGCCATGTGAGAGTTCGGCTTATTGTGGTTTGGGAACAATAGGGCGGGGAGCTTATGGCCGAAGCGTCAATCCCGTTCACCCCTCGCCACTGCACTACGGGCAAAGGTGATGTCAGAAGGATAGGGAATTATTCGGAAGGGAATCTTTGAACAGATTGACGGGAAATTGCGGCTTAAAACCCCCGCCACGCTGGCATACTTTTTACCACATTCTCCTTTTATAATCAATGCCTTACTTATCATTTGATATGCACGTTTTGCCCCATATTCCCGTATTTTCAAATCAGGTTAAACTCTGCGATACCCCCCCTCCCGAATAACGCGGTTTTTTCAAAAACCGGCCCGGTTTACAGGGTGTCCCGGAAATGGCGATGAATTTCCGTCCATTGTCCGGCCTCCGGTGCGGCTGCTTACAGAAGTGCGGACTGGTTCCGCCGCTCGCCCATAAACCCGAAGGGCATGGAAACGCTCTTGAACTCAAGCTATCCACCCTCAGCGGTTACGACAGTCAGAACGGTTAGTTCCAGCCTTCTTATAAAAACTGTCATGCTTCCTACCGTGACAGTTTCTCGCGTAGGATGGAAACTAACCGTCTTAACCGTTCTAACCGTTCCTTCTGTGCTCTCCAACGCGCTCGACTTGCCAGCAATCCCGGTCTGATACTGCCCCGGCCCGTCCAAACCGAAGCCCATCAATCACTCGATGCTCAACCTTGCGGAGCCAATGGGATAGCCGCTTGGTGTCAATGCTGTTTCCATCGCGCTTACTCGATGCAACGTCCAGCAATGCGACTTTCAGTTCGGCATGGGCAGCCATGCCGCATTGATCAACGACCTCCCGCACTGTGAGCTTCTTAGAACCCAACTCCCGATGCCAAACGGCCAGCACGGTGCCGAGTTCGCCAGTGATATGGTCGGCCCCCTCTAATCGGGTACGGGTTTGGCAAGGGTCCGCATAGCCCACCCAAACCAGCGCAGCGCGAACTAGGGCGGACCACTCATCAAAAGACCCATAAGGGGTAAGCTCTACATCTGGACGGCCCGCCGCTTCGTAGGCTTTGAGGATCGTAAGCGCGGCGGAAATCAGGCGGCCTCGGTTTTTGGGTATCCAGTCATACAAATTCACGTCGAACTGGCGCTGGTCTGGTTTCTCTGTGCGCGGGTCCAGTCGGCACACCAAAACGCGCCGACTCAGGTCATTTCTGACAGCGACGTTGTTGCCGGTGGTCATAAACACCAAATTGGTGGAAATGGCGGGGGAGCGACTTTCACCCAGCACACGGACAGTCACCGTAGGGGCGGTCAACATTGAACACAGGAGTTCACCGGAAAGCGGGCGTTCAATGTTGTCGAGGTTCAGCGTGGTATGCCCTTGAAGCAGAAAAGAAGCGATACGCTTTTCCGTTTCCTCGTCGCTTAGCGCTTGGTTCAAGATGGGCGCTCGCCGCCCGGTAGCAATCAAGGCAACGATGTCGGCTAGCAAGGTTTTACCGGAACCCGGCGTAGGCGCATCGAATGCAAAGCCCGGTGCCGTGGGCAGAATCCGCCGAACCAGCCCGGTCAGGATCGCCGCCAGCGCAACAGCCAGCGCCGCTGTATCCTCAAAGGGAAAATTCACCAGCATATCGAGAAGGAATTTCGCCGCCTCGATGGCCTGCTCGCGGGTTGGGCGGTCCCGCACCTTAACCTTCAAGCCGGGATCAAGATGCAGATAAAGCCCGGTCGCAAGATCGTAGCCGGGGGCATTCAGCAGGCTGCCATCAGGGCGCAAGGTTGGAGCTTCCAAAATGCCCGCCAAGGGCGGGAAAGGCCATGCACCAGCCGATGCCAGCACGGATTTAGCCAGCCAAGCCGGGCAGTTTGTCGGCACCCATTTATCAGAACGGCCATCATATTTTTCTAGCCGCGCCGCCCTGGTGATTTCCACTTGTAGCCAGGGTTCCACCACGTCCATAAGGATCAAAGCACTAACATCCACCCGTCCGGCTTTGCCAAGCTTTGGAGCGTCCAGGATCACAGGGCGCACTAAACCACCAGCCCGTTGGTAGATTGGCACGGCAGTCTTCATCAGCGCTGCCATCGCCTCCGCTAGATTGCGGGGCAGTTCACCAGCTTCCAGCTTAATCAGTGACGAATCGGCTATCTCATCGTCCAGCGCGGCCAATGGCGTGGAATCCTTGCCCGGTTGCTTGGCCTTGACGGATGGCCAAAAGCTTCCCCGATAGGTTTCATGGGTTCCCGCAATGGCCTTATCTATCGTGCCTTGCCCATAAGTACGCCCGTCCGCATGGTGTTTGCGGTCCCACTTGGCCGCTCGGCCTTCGTTCTGGAATAAGCCCGATTGCCGAAACAGCCGGTCGATCCGCTGAGCATCGTTGCCGGTCCAAAAGGCCAGAATGCCGCACAGCCGGAAATCGGCCCCGCTGGCGTCCTCGCCCGCGTCACCGAACCACAGGCGGTCAAATTCTGGGCCTTGTTTCGAGGCTCTGATTTTGTCGATAAGCGCCCCGTCCTCGCTGAGGGGCGTCGCCCTAGCAGGTTGCCGGGGCGGGTTCTTGCTGGCTGACTTCGCGGCGAAATACCGGGCATGAAGCCAATCCAGTGCGCCCGGAATTTCGATGATGGCTTCATTCATAGCGATGCCCCGTTACGGTCAAATAGCGCGGGCTGGTGTGGTCGTAGACCTCGATCCGCTTTTCCTCTGTCCCCTTGCCGCACCGAAGGGGCTTGCCGCGACAGAAAACTCGGAGGCCGGTCCCGCTGGGTGAGCGTTCGATATAAGCGCCCCGGAAATGCTCCAAGACTTCCAGCGCCCACGCTTCAATGACGCCGGTCTCGGTGTCGATCACATGGTCAAGGTCGATGCCGCAAAGGCCATCATTCGCCGCGAAGGCAAAGCCGATACCGGCATAGCGCCCGCTGCGATAGGCTTTAATCGCCGTCTCGAAATCGCCCCAGGTGGCCGGGTCGTTGGACTTGGCGAAGCGCCCGGTTCTGGCGTTGAAAGGCACCTTGGACGGCTTGCCAGCGTGGGATTCAAACCGCCACACCAGCCATTGCGGGCGCTCGCGCAGTTCGAGCGGGATGTTTTCAGGGATGACGGGCAGTGGCTCGGGAGCTTTGAAGATTGGCTTCGTATCGCTCATGGTCGCACCCCCTGTACTTGCGCCAGTTCGCTAAGCGGGCCGAACTTGCGGGGCTTGGAAAGGGATTTGAGCGTGTGGCGAGGGTGAATTTTGGGCGCAACTTGACCACGGGCGTGGTTAGCCATGACGGACTCCTTGACTGAGGTGTGGAGCCGTCGCGTTCCGTTTCGACGCGGATTGGGCGACGGGCTGAACGAGGGTCGAAAACCGGGGTCAAGGAACCCGGCCACGCTTGCGCGTGCCTCGCCCAGCCCGCCATAGATAAACTTCGGGGCATGAAAAAAGCGCCCGAATCGGCAGGATTGGCGCTGTACGCCTTGACTTGACGGGTTTCGACGCCCGACACCCGTTTTTTGCGGGTGCGAAATCAGCTTAGGCCCGCCAACCAAGGGCGTCAAGCCCTCCGGTGGAGAGTGCGCTTGATCGGGAATAGCCTTGAAAGGAACAAGGCCACAGTCAGCGAGTGAATTTCTATCGGCCATGGTCGCGTTCACCCTTTTTGCCCATCCAACCACGCGAAGAATTTCTCTTCGTCAATCAGGATTTTCCGGCCCAGCCGGACCAAACACACGCCGAACCCGTTGCCCGGCAACGTGCCCTTGCGGCTCACGCGGGGTTGAGCGTTGAAAATGAGATTGCGGAGACTGCCTTGAGTGAAGGCGGGATGCTTGTCGGCGAATTGCCGAACCGTGGAGAGGGTTCTCTGCGTCATGGGAATACCTGCCAGTTGTTGGAAACATCCGCCGGGAGCGCCCCGGCGTTGGCAGGTATTGAAACCCCGGTTTTTTCCGCGATTTCCGCGCCCGGAAACGCGGAAACTTAGCGGGGAAACTCAGCGGGGAAATTATCGTGGGTTATGGGGCTTGACAGCCTTTTTTGTCCTCTCGTCGGAATTCGCTGGCAAGCGTCAGGATGGTCTTTCGCTTCCATTCACCTTTTGCCCCGTTGCTGGTTTGCCACTGGATACCGGCGTCTTTTCCGGCTGAATACCACTCCACGATAGGGCTTCCCTTTTTCTTCTCGTAATTTTTCAACGCCCGGAAAAATGGCGCTCCCGTGGGCTTGCCCTCGTCTACCCAAGTTTCGCGTAGCCAGCGGTTCATCTCGGTTGCGCGTTGCCCCGTATCCGTGGGGGCGTCTTCCTGAATCGCCGGGGCGGCTTGTGTCGTTTCGCTTGGCAATGATGCGGATGGGGCTTCAATGACAACGGGCATTCCCCAATACTTCCGCATCAGGGCGTTAAGTCTTGGGTGGATTTCATCGCCCAACCCCCGCCCCCTCGCCCATTGCAGCCATTCCGGCGGCGCGGCCTCCTTGAGTGACCGCTCGGCGTGCTGGGCCAATTTCGTGATGCAGGCATTGAGGTCGTCCAGGGGGATTTTCGCGAATTCGGGATGGGCGGCTTTACCGCTTTCAAACACGAACGGGTCCACGGAATAAATCAGGCAGGCCGCTTCCTTGCCGGTCCAGCACGGCAACTCGGCCCAATGGTTCCAGTCCACGGCATACCCCCGGTTGCCCAGCAATTCCGCCATTTTCCAGACGAAAGGCTCATCAACCACAGCCTCACAAGGGTCGTGAGAACAGATGACTTGATTGCAGGATAGGGATTTCCTGAGTTTCTTTAGATCATGGGGCGGATAGCTCGGGTAAACCACCGAGAAGAACTCCCCATGATGCTCCAACTCGTCGGGGCTAGGCTGCTTTGACACGGGCTTCCAAACGATTTGTCCCGCTTCATCCCGCCCTGGAAATTGATCCTGTCCGGCCAGCCAGTACGTTTGCTCAAGGTCTTGAACCGACACGATGCAATCCCCGGCGAGGCTTTGGAAATCCTCGGGCTGTGCCGTCACCAACGGGGCAAGCGACACGCACCGATATTGATGTTCGGGGGATCGGCCCACCAGCCCGGATTCAACCAGCCAGCGGAAGGTCTCGCGCCCATCCTTGGGGGCGTGGGCTTCCGCCAGCAAGGCCAGAAGTTCGGCGAGGGTTAGATATTCGTTCCCAATGTCGGGCGTAGACGGCTGGATCATGGCGTTACCCATGAAAATAACGTCCCCGGTCGGGGCCGGGTCCGGCTCGGAATCCAATTCCGGCGGTATCCGCCAGCCCTTTTCCTTGGCCCACTCGATCCATATCCTCGGCGGGGTGCCCGTGGGGTCCAGCCTTCCCACTTTTGCGGCCCGTTTCACGAGGTCAACTTGCTCGGGGTACGCCCCTTCAATGTCATCCATGAAGTAAGCCGGATTGCGTCCATTCAGCCAGCACAGCGCCTCCCTCGCGGTCCAAGCGTCTTGCCTCAAGGCTGCCTTGTAGTCTTCTCGAAGGGGCGTAAATATCGCGCTTCGGTATCGGTTCAGCATGGCCGTCACGAAGGCCGGTGGCAGAACATCCGTGAATTGGTTCCTTGAACACCACGTCAGGAAAGTATGCGGGGAACAGGGAAGCGCAAGCCGGATGTCCTGCTCGAAGTCCTTCCACAGCCGCAATTCCGGGCCAGTCTGCAAGCGCTTGGCCGCTTCGTTAAGCGGCTTGGGGCGAATGCCCGCCTCGTCGCATTCGCAGTCCTGGATATGCCAAAAATCCCTTTCCGTCTCCAAGCCCAGCAGGTCGAGAATGTCCACCAAGGTCAGGCTCACCCTCTCGGCCAGGGCGCTAGCCTCGGGGTCCGCCAGCTTGTGCCCTTCGGATTCTGGCTCTTCCGATAGCTCGGACGGGGGCGGGGGCAAATCGCCGGAAAGCTCGGCGACGCTCAACCAAATCGTCTTATCCTTGTAATCCCGCCAGGGAAATTCCGTTTCGCCCATGGCCCCATAAGTCCGTGCCACGTCCGCCCGGTGGATTTCGTGGACCAGCGTTTCCTTGTCCACCCAATAATCCCAATCGTCCGGTGCTACCCATTTGAGTTCATCAATGGTCGCAACGACAGGACTATCGGCTTTGTCGGCGGTCTCCTTGGCCTGAATCAGGCATTGCTTCAAGGCTTCGGAATCGACGGCTTGGCCGCTGGCGTCCCGCACCGGCAAGCCTTGGTCCAGCAGGTCGCAAAAATCGGGGATGGCCGTATTCGTTGGCGGCAACCTCTCAAGCATCAGGATGAAGGAACGCACGGTCAATTGATCCGGGCCAAGGCGCATTTCCTTTTGGAGTTTTTTCCAGCCCAGCGAACACCGATTGGTCGAATCGTTCATGCTGCCCCCAGCATTGATTTTGATTGGCGGGAACGCCGGGAGGATGAAACCCGCCCGGCGTCAGAGTTGAATGGTTCTGTTTGAATTAGCCGAAAATCTTGGCGTTCATCCGCTCCACCACGGAAGCCGTGTGTGCTTCCGACAGGTGGGAATACCGCTTCACCATTTGCAAGGTCTTGTGCCCCAAGGTCTCGGCGATTTCCGCCAAGCTGGCTCCGTTCATGGCGAGATAGGACGCGGCGCTATGGCGTAGGTCGTGAAAGCGGAAATCGTGAATCTCGGCCCGCTCTAAAGCGGACTCCCAGGATTCACGGAAGTTGATAGGCTGATTCGGGTTCGCCTTGCCCGGAAATAGCAGGTCGGTATCCAGGCGGCGCACTTTGGCGAGTTCCCTCACACATTCCAGCGCGTGCCCCACCAGGGGCACTACGCGGCACTCGCCGTTCTTGGTCAGGTGCAGCACGATCCGCCCACCCGGTACGTCCACCACGCCCCAGGCGCAATTGATAGGCGGGTTCTTCGGCTCCCGCCAATACAGCCCCAGAATTTCACCTTGCCGCATCCCCGTGGACAGCGCCAGCACCACCACCGGATATAGCACCGGGTTGGATGACTCCCGGCAAGCATCCAATAAGCGGGTTCGTTCCTCATCCGACAAGAAACGGACCCGCCCCCGTGGCTCCTGTGGCTTGCCCACCTTCCGCAAGGGCGAATCTTCGAGCCAGCCCCATTCATTCACTGCGATGGTGAAAGTGTGGGACAGCGCGGCCAAATAGCGGTTTACCGTGGCCGGAGAGCGTTTTTCGCTTTGGTGAGTGGATTCCCCCATGAGCTTGTCCCGGTAATCGGCAATCAGCGCGGGCGTCACATCCGCCAGCAAATAAACCCCGATGGCTTGCTTCCACCACAGGAGTTGAGATTTTTGATTGGCCGCTTGAGCGCCTTTCTTGGGAAGCTCCCGTTCGATATAGCGGTCTATGAGTTCCGCCAAGGTGTGCTTCTTGGCTTCGGCGGTCTTGAAATGCCGTCCTTCCCGGATGGCGCTTTCCGTCGCGGAAGCCCATTTCTTGGCGTCGGTCAGTCGGTCAAAGGTGGCGGTTTGCGCGGGATAGCCTTTTAGCCGGACCTTTACCCGGTAGGAGGACTTTCCGTCTTGCGAGGTGCGTTTCTCGATGTTTGCCATGTCGTGCCCCTTATGGCTGGTGTGGGTTCAAGCTCGGGGCAGGTGGGGGGATTAGGTAAAATGCGGATAGCCCCCGCCTTGTGCCCCAAGGTGTGCGGGTCAGGGCCGGGCGTGTTGCAGCACGTTCGGCCCGCCTACCAAAAGGCTACAACAAACCGCAAAAATCAGCAACACCAGACATTGAATCTGGTTAATAAAAGCGTTTTTTTAAATAGAAACATTGGCTTATAAGTTTAAAACTATATCATGGGGCACTAATGGGGCTTTTTTGTGGATTTTTGGGGCACTCAGGGGGCATTCACGATCCTGCCCCGGTCAGAAGCAAGGGGGCAAATTAGTCCATCCAAGCGGGAAGGGAGCAGGGTGGGATTGCTGTGGTTTGTTGGGGCGAAGTGCCCCATGAGTGCCCCACGAAACCATCTGGCAAAACAAAAGGGCTTAACGGTTGCTCGTTAAGCCCTTGAATTTATTGGTGCCGGAGGTCGGAATCGAACCGACACTTGGTTTCCCAAACCAGATTTTGAGTCTGGCGCGTCTACCAGTTTCGCCACTCCGGCGTTAAGAGCCGCGAATTATAGAGAAGCCCTCGACGAAATGCCAGACCGGATATACTGCGCGGCTGTTTTTTGAAGCTCATCCCCGCCGCCATGCTCAAATCCGACTTCCATTACGACCTGCCCGACCACCTCATCGCCCAGGTGCCCCTCGCCGAACGCCCCGCCAGCCGCCTGCTGTGCCTGGACGGTTCCACCGGCCACATCGAAGACCGCCGCTTCGCCGACCTGCCCGACTTACTCCACCCTGGCGATTTGCTGGTGCTGAACGACACCCGCGTCATCCCCGCCCGCCTGTTCGGCCACAAAGCCACCGGCGGCAAAGTCGAGATGCTCATCGAGCGGGTGCTCGACCCGCGATCCGCCCTGGCCCACCTCCGCGCCAGCAAATCGCCAAAGGCGGGCGCGGAAATCCTGCTGGACGGCGGCTTCCGCTGCCGGGTACGCGGGCGGCGGGAGGATTTGTTCGAGCTGGAGTTCCCCGGTGGCGTGACCGTGGACGAAGTGCTGGCGGCGGTGGGCCATATTCCGCTGCCGCCCTACATCGCCCAGCCCGATGCGTTGGAAGACCGCGAGCGCTACCAGACCGTGTTCGCCCGCACGCCGGGGGCCGTGGCGGCGCCGACCGCCGGGCTGCATTTCGACGAAGCCATGTTGAATCGGCTGGCGGAGCGGGGCGTGGAACGAGCTTTCGTCACCCTGCATGTGGGCAGCGGGACGTTTTTGCCGCTACGGGTCGATGATCTGAGCCAGCACAAGATGCACTTCGAATACTGCGAGGTGCCGCCGGAGACGGTGGCAAAAATCCTCGAGACCCGCGCACGGGGCGGGCGCGTGGTGGCGGTTGGCACCACCGTGGCGCGGACCCTGGAGACCGCCGCGCTGGGCGGAGAACTGACGGCCTACCGGGGCGAGACCGACTTGTTCATCCGGCCCGGCTTCACGTTCCGGTGCGTCGATGCGCTGCTGACCAATTTCCATTTGCCGGAATCCACCCTGCTGGCCCTGGTCTGCGCCTTCGCGGGACACGCCGAGGTACTGGCCGCGTACCGCCACGCGGTGGAGGGTGAATACCGCTTTTTCAGTTATGGCGACGCCATGTTCGTGACCCGGCGTCCGTCCTGATTCGGACCTACGGCCAAAGCCCGCCCAGGCTGAATCGGATGGCCTCGAAAGGCGGCGCGCAAACCTCGTCCGCCGCCTTGTGGGCGCATTCCAACCGCCAATGTCCCTCGTGCAGCGCGAACACTTCCAAGGTCCGCGCCTCGGGATCGACCAGCCACGCATGGCCGACCCCGTGCGCCGCGTAAATCGGCAGCTTGTCCACCCGGTCGATCTGCGCGGTGGAGGGCGACAACACTTCGCACACCCAATCGGGCGCCAGGGTGAAGAAGGCCGTTTCCGGCAAGGCGGGCATACGTTCCCGCCGCCAGCCAGCCAGGTCGGGCACCAGGATATGCGGCCCCAGATGCGATTCCGGTTCGTCCAAAATCCACCAGCCGCCAGGGCCGCCGCCACGGCCTTTGTGATACGGCCCGACCAACTCCTCGCCGAGCGAGGATGAGGCCAAGGCATGTTTCGGCGCGGGCCGGGGCATGACGATCAACTGGCCGTGGATGATTTGCGCGACCAGATGGTCGGGCACTTGGCAGAGGTCTTCGTAAGTGGCGAAGCGTTCGGCAGGGGTAGACATGATGGGTCTCCGCGAAAGGTGGGGGAGTATTGTAGTTTCTCGGCGGGGTGGCGATACTCGCCGCCGGTCGCTTTTCAACCCTTAACCCGAGAGTGAATCCCCCATGTTCGAACTCCATCCCCGTCTCGCCCAGGACGGCATTCTTCTCGGACATTTCCCCCTGTGCTGGTTGCTGCTGATGAATG
>NZ_JBTEKS010000094.1:0-13187 GCF_054333355.1 Methylomagnum sp.
GGCGCACATCCGATTGAAACCAGCTAATTCTGTTGCATTCGTCATGCGCCGTAACCCACCATTCCAGTTAGCACGGTGGGTTACGGCGCACGACAAACTCGACGCCAAGCGCAGGGTTCTTGCGAAGTGTGCGCCTAACCCACCCTCCAAAGCTAACCTTGCCCTCCGGACTCGATCCGTCGCCGAGTGGGCTGCGTTGCCGGAAACGTCCCTCGTCCGCGTCGGGTCCGACGGGCTTATTCCGGCCCACCCATTTATCTGGCCCCGCTTCGCAATGTTTGAAAAAACCCCGCCATTTGCCTAATCTTGCTACGCTTGCCCATCGGCGGAGGCGCGATTCCGCCGGGCCGCACCGGACCATTACTCACTCAGCGAGGCCACTCATGTCCAGATATATAAGAACAATGGCATTCTCCGCCGCCATGCTGTTGCTCACCGGACCCGGCGCCATGGCGGCGGAAACGGACAATGGCTATGGCGAGGCCGTGGGGCAGAAGCTCGGCTCGGGCTTTTCCAACCTCACCCTGGGGATGTTGGAAGTGCCGAAGAACATCATCAGCACCTCCAATCAGACCAACCTCTTGTTCGGCATCACCGGGGGCACGATCAAAGGCATGGCCCACGCGATGGGCCGGGCATTCTCAGGCATCGTCGATATTGTCTCGGCCCCCATGGGCAACAAGCCCATCACCAACCCGCCCTATGTGTGGCAGAACTGGTATGTCGACACCCAGTACGGGCCTTATTTCCCAGCCAAGGGCCAGGGCGCGACGCCAACCGGCCCGACGGGCGCGGGAATGGGTCGAAAATATTAAATATCCACCTCCTAATTCTTTACCTCCCCCATGGAAGAGGGTTGGGTAGAATCCCTCATCGAATCCCGGAGCGGGCAAGCGCCCGTTCCGGTTCAAGCCGCACGGGGAAGTCCGGCGCCCGCCGCCGATTCCATCGTGACGCTCTTCCGCACCAGCCTTCTTGAGCCTCGCCGTGGCGCACTGAAGCATGGGCGCTCCGCCCGCGCCGGGGCGGGGCGGGCGGCTTTATGGAGTGCTTGCGGGTTCGCGCCTCCCCTGGACGGGCACGGCCACCAACACGGTGGAATCCCGGCCGGAACCCGCAAGCAACAGGGCAAGTCCGAGATTAAACAAACACCGGAATGACCGATGGACCGCGACACGAACGCCCGTTTGACCACGCTTGATCCCCTGACGCGGGCCGTGCTGGATGGCTGCGAGCATGGCCTGTGCGTTGTTGACGATTTGGGCTGCCTGATTGGCCTGAACGGCGAGGCGGAACGCCTGCTCGGTGGCCGGGAGGAAGCCTTGCGCGGGCGGCCCTTGGCGGCGGAACTGGGTTTGCACCCCGAAGCCATCACCGCCGGGGAATGGCTGAATTCGGCCAAGCCCGACCCCGCCGACTGCCGCCGGGTGGCCCGCTGGCGCCGCCCCGACGGTGGCCTGGTGATGCTGCGCTGCCGGATTGAGCCGGTGCTGTCCAATGGCCATCGGGTGGCTTTGCTCCGCCTTGAAGCGGCGGTGCCGAGCGCGCCGGAGACCGCCTTCTGCGACATCGAATCCAACTTCCGGGCCATCCTCGACACCATCACCGACGGCGTCATCGTCATCGACGAGCGGGGCATCATCCAGTTGCTCAACCCGGCGGCGGAACGGCTGTTCGGCTACCCGGAGGCCGAGGCCATCGGCCAGAATGTCAAAATGCTCATGCCCTCGCCGGATCGGGAACGGCACGACCAATACCTGGAAAACTACCGCCACACCGGCGTCAAGAAAATCATCAGCATAGGCCGGGAAGTGATGGGGCAGCGCCGGGATGGCAGCGTGTTTCCCATGTATCTCTCCATCGGTGAGTTGCAGCGGGGCGTGCAGCGCATGTTCGTCGGGATCATCCACGACCTGACGGCCCGGAAGCGGGCCGAGGACAAGCTGACCATCCTGTCCCGCGCCGTGGACCAAAGCCCGGCGGGCATCCTCATCACCGACCAGGAAGGCCGCATCGAATACGTGAACCGGGGCTTCACCCGGCTGACCGGCTACACGCCCCCGGAAGCCATCGGCCAGAGCCTCCGCATGTTGCGCTCGGGCCGCATGTCCGACGCCAGCTTCCGGGGCGAATGGAGCAGCCTCCGGGCCGGGGAGGAATGGCACGGCGAGGTCCAGGGGCGACGCCGCGACGGCGAGACCTATTGGGCGCTGGAGACCGTCACGCCGATCCGCGACGCGGCGGGCAAGGTGGCGCGTTACCTCGCCATGCAGCAGGACATGACCCAGCAGAAGCGCGACCGGGAGGCGCTCCAGGAAAGCGAGCGGCGCTTCCGGCTGGTGGCCGACATGGTGGGCGAGTGGCTGTGGGAGCAGGACGCCAGCGGCCACTACACTTACAGCAGCGCCGCCGTGCAGGGCATCCTGGGCTACGCGCCGGAAGAGATCATCGGCAAGCACTACCTGGATTTGCTCACCGAGGAGGACCGCAAGCTATGGTTCGAAACCTTGGCCCCCATCGGCCAGGTGACCGCGCCCTTCCGCAAGCTGCTCAATCACTACCGCCACCGCAACAGCCAGGAGGTCTACACCGAGTCCTCCGGCGCGCCGATCTTCGGGACCGATGGGCGCATCGTCAAATGGCGCGGCATGGATCAGGACATCACCGCCCGCAAGCGCTACGAGGACGCCCTGCGCCTCCGCGACCGGGCCATCGAGGCCGCCAACGTCGGCATCGCCATCGCCGACGCCCGCCAGCCGGGCTATCCGAACATCTACGCCAATCCCGCCCTGTGCCGCATCACCGGCTACACCCGCGAAGAATTGATGGGCCGGAGCCTGCGCTTCCTGCAAGGCTGCGACACCGACGAAGCCGCCCGCGACGCCATCCGCGACGCCTTGCGGACGGGCGGCGCCTGCGAGGTGGTCATCAAGAATTACCGCAAGGACGGGACGGCCTTCTGGAACGAACTGCTGCTCTCCCCGGTGCGCGACGAGGGCGGCGCCCTGACCCATTACATCGGCATCCAGACCGACGTGAGCGAGCGCCGCCGCGCCGAGGAGGAACGCCACGAGTTGGAAATCGCCCGGCAAATCCAGATGTCGTTGCTGCCCAAGGCGCCGCTGCGGCTGCGCGGCATCGAGGTGGCCGGCATCTGCGTGCCAGCGGCGCACGTCGGCGGGGATTACTTCGACTTCTTCGGGTCCGGCGACAACGTGGATCTGGTCATCGCCGACGTGTCCGGCCACAGCGTGGGCGCCGCGCTCATCATGGCGGAGATGCGCAGCAGCCTGAAGGCCGAACTGCGCCGGAGCCACAGCGAGCCGCCCGCCACCGCCGAAATCCTGGCGGCCCTCAACGATGTGCTGTACAGCGATCTGAGCGGGTCGGAGTTCTTCATCACCATGTTCTACCTCCGCTACGAGCTGACCACCCGGCGGCTGCGCTACGCCAACGCGGGCCACAACCAAGCCCTGCTCATGCGGCGCGGCGCCAACGGCTGTGCGCAACTGGACGCGGAGGGCTTGGTGCTGGGCGTCAGGCGCGAGGTGTCGTTCGAAGAAAGGGGGCTGGTGCTTAGCCCCGGCGACCGCCTGCTGATGTACACCGACGGCGTGACCGACGCCCAGGACGAGCAGGGCGAATTCTTCGGGCTGTGCCGCTTGTGCGAGGCTTTCCGCCGCCATGGCGACCACCAACCGCCCGAAGCCATGATTCAGTGCCTGCTGGAAGATTTGCGCGCCTTCCGGGGCAAGGCCGACTTCGAGGACGACATCAGCATGGTGGCGGTGCGGGTGGGTGGGAGCGGGCTTTAGCCCGCGACCGGGACCGAGCGAATCGCGGATGGCCGCGCCTTCGGGCGATAGGTTTAGTCGCGGCTAAAGCCTGCTCCCACGGATGACGATGAATTTCCACGGATACCTGTCCCAACCGCCCCGTCCTCCCCTGCCCAAGCGCCCCGTCTCCTGCTAATTTACCCGCCGCTTCGATTCGACCCGGCCCGCCTCGGCGGGGCCGGGTTTTGAGAGTGGGCCAAGGTCAAAAAATAGTCTCGGGGAAAATCCATGTCCAATACCTCCTCAAAAACACCCAGCCTGATGATTCTCACGCTGATACTGTCCGCCTGTTCCAAAACCGCCACCCACCCGCCGCCGTCCGGCCACGCCCATCAACCGGATTATCGGCAGGGCATGTACGTGTATAACGCCCACTGCGGCGAGTGCCACAATACCGGCAAAAATAATGCCCCCAGCCTGTATGACCCACTGGAATGGGACACCCGCGCCTTAGGTTTCCCGGGTATTTTCGAGAATCATGCCAGCAAGGGATTTCTCGGAATGCCGGGCAAGGGCGGGCATGATGCATTGAGCGAGGATAATATCGCCGACGCCGTGCATTACATGATCCGGCAAATCGCCAGCGAGGAGGAGGACGATTGAGCTTCCCGGCCTTGCAACGCTTTGGGCCGGGAATGTCTGGATTATCAAGCAGCGGCGCTAGTCGGCCCTGTCAGGGTCGTGGGGAATTTTAGTCACCAGCGCGTTGGTCGGTAAGTCTCCGTATGCATTCTGGCCTGGGAACTTGTTATAAGATGTTTGGCTAATTATTTTTAACGCGGATGGCTTATTAGATCTCGATAGGAATAATAAGCCTTAAGGACATGGCGATGATTCTTGGCCTGACATACGCCTAAATAGGTATTAAAAACCCAAGCGGGGTTTTCGATGATCGGTTGAGGGCCGGGATTTCGAGCAACCCTAAAAGGAAACCATGGCCACCGGAATAATATCCGGCCAATCCTTCGCCATTATATAACCAGGGAGGTTGCACAATGGCTTCCGGTATCGGAAACAGCGAATGCTTAGATTATTTGGATAATCTGGCGGGTGCCAACGAATCCCGCCCCAGCGGATTACCCCTGTTCGCGGTCGAGAATGCGTTCCAAGCGGTGGAGGCCGGGGCGACGGAAAGCTTAAGGGCGTGCATCGTGCTGATTGATCCACGGCCCCTCTCGCGAACCTCAATTTCCCGCCTGCTATCGGGGCCTTTCCCCGCCAACCGCCGGTCGGAGGACTTCTCCGTGTGGCCCGTGGCGAGCTTCGAGGAGTACTACTCGGCCCCCCCCGCCCACAACACCGAGGTGGCCTTGATGATCTTCAACCTGGGCGGCCTGTGTCCGCTGGATGAAAAGATGCGCATGGACCACGCCCGGATGCGGGAGGACTTCCCCCGTGTTCCGCTGGTCATCCTGTCCGATTGCGCCAACCCCAACCATATCCTGGGCGCCTTGCGGGACGGCGCGCGCGGCTATATTCCGTCGGCGCTGGAACCCTCCATGGTGATGCAGGCCATCCGGCTGGTGCTGGCGGGCGGCACCTTCATTCCGCCCGGCGTGCTGGCCGCCGACGCCGATCCGGGCGGAACGGGGGAGCCATCCGCCGCCGAGAAGGACGGATTCGTGCTGCCCTGCGAACTCACGCCCCGCCAGACCGAGGTGTTCGACCTGCTCCGGCAGGGCAAGTCCAACAAGGTCATCGCCTACGAGCTGGGGATGCAGGAAAGCACGGTCAAGGTCCACGTCCGCCAGATCATGCGCAAGCTCAAGGCGATCAACCGGACCCACGCGGTGTTTCTGGCGACGAGCTTTGGCGGGGAGGCGTCGGATTAACTGGCCGTGAAGTGGGAGCGGGCCTCAGCCCGCGACCCGCTAACGCTGACGGCGGGAGGCGGCGCGGGCTGAAGCCCGCTCCCACGGTCAAAGCGCGGGCAAAAACGGCAAATCAAACCGCTTCGCCAGCGACACGCCCACGGTGTAGTCCGGCGAATCGCTGGTCAGCCCAATCCCCGCCGTGAAATCCAAGAACAAGCCCTTGCCGAGGATCGACGAGGCACCGAAGTTCAGGGTGCTGCTCACCCGGTCGGTGCCCTTGAGGGCGTCGCCGTCGACCTCCACCCGGTCCACGAAATTCTGATTGAGGATGACGCGGAGCGAGGTCTCGGGGCTGGCGGCCAAGATCGCGCCCAATGAAAAGGACAACACATCGCCGGGCCTGACGTTGCGCTTCTCGAAGGCCGACTGGTAGGCCACGCTGCCGATGAACACCAGCGGGTCTTGGCGCTTGGTCACGGTGATGGAGCCTTGCAGCTCGTCGAAGCCGCTGCCCAGCACCACCCGGTTGGGCGTCTGGCCGGTGTCGCTGTCCCAGGTCAGCCGGGCGATCACGTCCGGCCACCAATGCTTCTCCTGAAGCAAGGTCTTCGCCAGGCCCAGCCGGATGTCGCCGAAGCCGGTGCCCTGGCTGTCGTCGTAGCTCAGCACCCCGCCGCCCTGGCTCACGACGGTTTCGCGGTCGATGGATTGATAGGGCACGTAGAACTCAAGCTGCGAATCCAGCGGCAGCCCCAAGCGCATGAACACATTGCCGCCGATGAAATCGGAGCGGGTGTCCACGGCGGCGGCGACCATGCCATTGCTGCCATTTTGGGCGCGGACCAGGGCGGGGAAGTCGTTCTGGGCGTGGTTGTAAGAGAAGCCCGGCTGCACCTCGAACTGCCCATAGGGCAGCAGCAACGCGCCGGTGATGACCAGGGTCCGCTCCAAGGCGCGCTGGGCGGCCTCCTCGTCCACCTCGAACTGACCCGGCGCGGCCGCCCCGGCCTTGGGGCGCGGCGCGGACGCTTGGCCGGGGGGCGGCGGCGGGCTGGGCGCGGCGGCGGTGGGCGGCGGTGGCGGGCTGGTCGATGAGGCTGGCGGCGTGGCGGGCCTTCCGGCTTGGCGCTCCAACGCCTGGACGCGCTGTTTCAGATCGTCGATCAGCTCGTCACGCTGCTCGATTTTCTCCAGCAATTCGCGGGTGGTGGGGGTCTTGGCGGCGGCGTCAGCGGGCGGCGAAGGAAGCGCCGCCAATACGGCGGCAGTCAGCGCGGCGAGTGGGGCGAGGCGGGAAGGGGCGGGACCGATGAACGTGCGCGTGACTGGCGCCATGACTCCTCCTTGGGCGGTGGGGGCGACTGACCGTTCGGCTGGGGTAGCGAAGCGCGAACGGTGAGCCGCGTAGATTCCGTTTATTGCAGCATCACAAAGTCCCGGTCGCGGGGCGCCAACTCGCTGAGGGGTGGGACGCCGTCCTTCCGGGAGACGACAAAGCCTACCTTGCCGATCCGCGGATAGTCAATCCACACCTCCTCGAACCGCTCCACCCGCATGGTCCGGTTGCCCCAGGCCGGGTCGGCCAACAGCACCCGGTCGCCCTTCAACCCCCGGAACACCACGAAGTGGTTATAGCCGTGCATGTTCAGGGCCACCATGATGGGCGCCTTCGCGATGAGATCGGCGAGGGTGAGCTTGCCGAAGCCGGTCCCCTCGTAGCCGCGCTGGTCCACGTAGCGCTTGAGGTCCAGCAGCGAGAAACCCTGGCGGATTTGCACCAGGCCGGGATTCTTGACGTATTCATCCCGCCGCATCAAACCCTTGGCGACTTCCTTTTCTCCGATCATATCGCCATGCTGATAATTGAGCAGCGTCGCCAGCGCCGCCGCCCCGCAGCTAATATCGAACTGCTGCACCACCACATGGTCGCGGCGCATTTCCAGCAGGGATTGGACGGGTTTGCGCCCATCGGGATATACCGGCCCGGCCATGATTATCAGAAACGGAATAATCCAGGCCATGGCTGGGTTTAGGGAGAAAGGAATACCTGATGAATTCTTGGGCATGGCAGGAATCTCCATCACAATAAGCTGCGGGATGGGTGGGGATGCGCCATGGAAATATCGCCAATTCCAAAAAACCTAATGGCGCGATGGGTTACGGCGCACTCAGCGTCATTGGAATCTTCGGCCCAGCTCCAAGTGCGCCTCCACCCATCCCACAAATTGAGAAAAAAAAGCCCCCGCGCCGTTCTCGGATACGCGGGGGCATGAAACCCTTTTGGAAGGACTAACCGGATAAAGCCTGATTATTCATTCCCCCGCCCAAATCCCCACGCCATCGTGGAAAACGGGCAAGGCCGGCTTATCAAAGTCCGGGTCCCATCATCGCGAAGCTTACTGGATCGTGGCCGCCGAAGCCGTGGCGCTGACGGCGCTGGCACCGCCGATGATCTGCCCGTTGATGATGGTCAGCGCGGACAGGCCAAACGAGGTGTTTTGACCGGCGGAGGCGGCAAAGGCATTGGGAATCGTCGTGTTTGTGGCGGCCTGGGCTACGGATTGGGAGCCGGACTCCACATTGCCGATGCCCACGCCCACCGTCTGAACCACCGCGTTGGCAATCGGAACCACGATGGCCCCGGCGGTCACGCCGTCCATGTCAGCCGCGCTTAATTGAATGGCTTCCTCGGCGCCAGCCTGGCTGGCCAGGGCGAGCAGGGATGCCGCCGCGATCACTGAGCTAAAGGTTTTCATGCTAAATCTCCTGTTGGTCTAGCGTTGTTGGCGAACTGGCTTCAGAAGGACGAAGCGGCGGCGGCGGCTTGGCTCGTCGACTGGACATAGGCCAGTTGCCCGGCCTCGGTCGGAACGATAGTGACGATGCGGACATCGGTCAGCGTCGCGGTGAAGGTCGCGGCGCTAATCAGGCCGAACGCGGAAGCGGCGGTTTCCGCCAAGGCCGCGCCACCCGCCGTGACGCCGTCCATCTGCGCTTCGTTCAACGCCACGGGTTCGTCGGCGGCGACCACGCCGCTAATCGCCAGTAAGGCGCCCGTCGCGATGGCTTTCAGAAATTTAGCTTCCATAAATCACTCCTTGTCGAACTTCTGCTGGGATTTTCCCGATCCTGCACGCCTTCCAGGCGCGATGGAGCGGGGTTTTTTTGGCTGCGCGATGCAAGCCAAAACGGGTTCGCGCCTTCGCTTAAAAACGATTGGGCAGCAAAGGCGTGCTGAATTTGAGGGTGGCCCCCGAGGTGATATCCACCCCGCCCACGGTCAGGCCGCCACCCACCGTGTAGCTTTGGCCGTGGCCCGAGGGGACATTCGCCGTGGGACTGACGGCGGTGTTCGAGGTGCCGTTGCCCAGGGTCAGGGTCGTGGCGGTGCCGGCGGCGGCGGCGAAATAGCCCCTGAGCACCGGGTTATCGGCGGCGGTTTGCCCCACGGTGGTGGCCCCCGTGGTGGTGGCGCGGGCATAAATATCGCCCGCCGCCTGGGCGACCACCACGACGGCGGCATCCGCCCCGGCGGCGGTCACGCCGTCCAATTCGGCGGGGGTGAGTGGTTCGGCCCGCGCGCTGTCGGCGAGGGACAGGGCAAGCGTCGCGGCCACAGCGAGGACGCGGTTTTTCTGGTTCAACATGACGGCTCCGTTAGCTGGGTGAAAGGAATAACCGGGTATCGGCACCAGTGACTCGGTTAATGAATGGGCAGGGCGAAAACCCCGAAACCAAGCGGACCCAAATCACCGAAGAGCGTCGCCGCCAAAGGATCAAGTCCGTTCGTGGAAACATGCTGGATGACGATCCCGTCGGCGACGGCCAAGCCCGCGCCACTCGATGTGGAGTTTTGGCCGTTAAGGGCCGAGGCGCTGGCGGCGGAAGACTGGGCGGAATTGGCGCCGGTGGCCCCCACGGCGATGCTGGACGTGCCCGCCGTGACGGCGTCAAGCTCCACAGGTCCCATGGGCATCGGCTGGGCCTCCGCGACGGCGAGCGCGTTACCGCACGCCAGCAAAATATAAAAGGGTATTTTCACGGGAATCTCCTTATTTAAAACAGCCATTCAGGCGTGGGAATCCATCAAAAATCTGACTTATTTCAAACATTGTCTTGGAGATGCGCCTCTGGCTTGCGAAATAAGTTATATATTTTTCCCGCCGGTCAACATTCGCCATTGGGCGTAACCGCCCCCCCTGTTTAGGCTAGACTAAGCCATTCGCCGGAACCCAAAGGTAATAAGCGCCTTTCCGGATAACTGGTCGCTGAGTATCAAAACCCGCGCCCCGCCGCCATCGCCAGTAATAGCGCTTATTTACTAGCCCTCCCGCCAACTTCATTATTTTTACGCCGTCGTTTACCAATATAGCCTTATCCATTACATCGAACGATGGACCACTTACCGGGATTCAGCGTTTATCAATGAAATTCAGCCAAAAGGTAACGACAATGCGCGGCATAAGTTTTAGTGCGGGTTTACTTTCCTTATCCTTCGCCCTCGGCGCGGGGGCCGACGCGCCCGATACAACGCCGACGACACCCAAGCCGCCCGAGACCGCCGGGAACGTCGTCATTTCTTCCGCCGTGGACGCCGCCTGCTTCGCGAACAGCATCGCGGAAGCCCTGGCGACGAGCCAGTTCGATTGGGCCTGGTGGGAGCCGTTGGGATACGGGAGCGCCGCCGAGGCGATCAGCGAGGCGCTGAGCTACAGCGTGGCGGGCATCAGCTTCAACATGCGCTTCAATGTCGTCGCCAATCCGGTGGGGGGCGCGGTGAGCCAATTGGATTTCCAGGCCAACATCGACAACGGCAGCCTAGTGCTGGCCGCCACCAACGCCCGGCATTCGGCGCGGCGGTTCGCCCGGACCTGGCGGGACGATTGGAAATACTCGCCACGCAGCCGGGGCGTTGCCTGGGTCACGGACGGCGCGCGCACCGGGCGCGCGGTCACGAGGGGCAGAAGCAATGCCAGCCAAACGGGTGGCGCCGAGTCGGGCAATTACGCCAGCGCCAGCAATTATGTGTTTGTCAGCGGCACCAGCATCGACAGCTTCCACAATCAATTGAGTTTCAACGCCTACTCGTGGAGTTCCGCCGCCAGCAACTCCTACGCGGCGCTATTCGTGCAATCCGCCTCCGCCCTGGGTTGGCGGATGGGCCGTCAATTCGCGGCGGCGGCGGGCAAGGCCATGGCGAAGGCCATCGCCGAAACGGCGACGCGGGTGGAGGTGGATTTGGAATACAAGACGGTGGAGGGCGGCGTGGGCGTCCAGAAGGCCACGGTGACGCTGGCCTGCGGCAGCGGGTCTTCCGCCACCACCGAAGCCTACGCGGAGGAGGAGGATGACGGTGAATGAGAGCGGATGATTACGGTTTGGTGGCCTCTTTCGATCAGCCGCTGAACCTCCTCCTGTGGGGCGGGCGGCCCGGCGTGGGGGGGCGGACATGGATGTTGAGGAGGCGGAGCTGCTCCGCCTTCAGGCGGTCCCGCTCCGCCCCGTTGGGCGCCTCGCGGACTTGGTGCATGAGGTCGTGCAACTTGGTGAGGAATTCCTGGGTGCGCTTGAGTTCATCGACCCGCTCCCGGGCGCCCATGGGCTTGGGATTTTCCGGCACCGAGAACCCGCCGCCGCCTTGCGCCCTGGCGGCCAGCGGCACCAACAACAAGCCCACGAAAACCATGTTTGTCGTCCGCGCCATGATTCGCCTCCTTGCGTCGTGATGGCTAATGTTAAGAGGTTAGACGGCGGAAAACGGGGCGCTGCGCCCGAAGGCGCGGGAAATCACCGCGTCAGCCGATCCGGTACAAATCCAGGCGGCGGATCAAATCCAGCACGACATCGGGGGTGAGATAGCGGGGGCTGCGACCGGCGGCGATGGCCCGGCGAATTTGGGTCGCGGAAATGTCGAGCTGGGTGACGGGGATGAAGTGGATGAATCCCGCCGGGCTTTTGCGTAGCGGCTCGGGCGTGGCGGTGGCGCGGCTGTCCAATTCGGCCCGCAATTCGTCCGGCATTTCGGGTGCCGATCCGGGCCGTTGCATGACGAGGATGTGGGCCAGTTCGAACAACGCCCGCCAGCGGTGCCAGCGGTGCAGATTCAAGAAAGCGTCGAGTCCCACGATCAAACACAGCGGCTCGGCGGGGCCGATGTCTGCCCGGATGGAGCCGAGCGTATCCACCATGTAGGATGGCCCGGCGCGTTCCAGTTCGCGGGTGTCGATGCGGAAGCCCGGTTCGGCGTCTTCCAGCGCCGCCCGCAGCATCGCCAAGCGCTGTTCCGGGGTCGCGCCCGGCGCGCCCCGGTGCGGGGGAATCTGGCTGGGGATGAGGCGCACCTCGTCCAGCCCGGCGGCCTCCTTCACCTCCAGCGCGGTGCGGAGGTGGCCGTAGTGGATGGGGTCGAAGGTGCCGCCGTAAATTCCGATCATGTCCAGTCATGTAGGTTGGGTGGAGGTGCGCACCCGTGGCACAAGCAACGCCCCGATGGACCTGCCACGCGTAGCATTTCCCTTCGTCAGGCGGGCGGGGAGTCGGCGCATGGCCGTGGTTCACATCCTCTTTTTACCATGACCTCAGAACAGAATAAGAGCCACCAAGAAACTACGTCAGCAGCCCTCGATAAATCGCTAGCGTCTTCTCAATCACCCGCGCCACCCCGAACTCCGCCTCGGCGATCTCCTGCCCGCGCCGTCCCAGCCGTGCCCGCAAGTCCGCGTCCGCCAGCAGCCGCTCAAGCGCATCGACCAGCGCCGCCACATCGCGGGGCGGCACCAGCAGGCCATTCTCGCCATTTAGCACCGCCTCCCGGCAACCGGGCATGTCGGTGGTGACGATGGCTCTGCCAGCGGCGGCGGCTTCCAGCAAGACCTTCGGCACGCCCTCGCCGTAATAGGACGGCAAGCAAACGATATGACAGGCCGCGAAAATGGCCGGCATGTCGGCGCGCTTGCCCCACCATTCGACCACACCCGTTTCCCGCCACCGCTCCAACTGCCCACGGGGAATGGCACCGAGATTGGCGTCGTCGGAATCCCCCACCAACACGAACCGCGCCGCCACGCCCTCGTTCCGCAATTGTTCGGCGGCGGCGACGAATTCGCCCACGCCCTTGTCCCACAGCATCCGCGCCGCCAGCACCGCGACGGGCACGCCATCCGGTTCGGGCGCGGGACGGAATTGTTTCAGGTCCACGCCGGAGCCACGGATGAGCGCCGCCGCGTCCGGCCTGAGGTGGCACGCCCCGACCAATAGGCGCAAGTCGTCGGGGTTCTGCACGATGACCCGGCTTCGTCCGCCGTTCAGCAGCCAGCGGAAGGCCAGCTTCACCCCGGCGCGGAGCCAGCCGCCGTCCCGCCCGAAGATGTGGCCGAGTCCCGCCAGCGCGTTGACCACGCGGGGCACGCGGGCCAGCTTGGCGGCGAGGCTGCCGTACAGCACGGGCTTCATGGCGACGTTGTGGAGCAGGTCGGGCCGCTCGCGGCGGAGTATCCGGTAGAGCCGCCAGACGGTCAGCCATTCGGTGAAAGGATTG
>NZ_JBTEKS010000095.1:0-13127 GCF_054333355.1 Methylomagnum sp.
ACAGTTCGGTTCTTTTGGAAGGACTCCACCGCAGATTGGCAAAGTAGTTATTACCCCCCGCGCCCACTTGCAAATAGGTTTTTTGGCTGGGCGTCCAAATCACGCCCACATTCCAATAACTGCCATTATTGGCACCGTTCACCGTACCGACATTGGCGAAACTGTTTTCATAGACGCCCGCTTGGACAAACGGTCGAACATGCTCCCACAGGCGATAACTGATCTGGCCACTATAATTACGATAGGTCACGTCCCCGCTGCCCGCCACTCCCACATTACCCCCATCGCTAAACATATCCTGCTGAAAAAAATTCAGCCGCCAGCCGATCTGGGTGAATTCCTTGCCATTGTATAGATTTATATACTCCGACACGTTATTGGAAGCCCCGATCCCCCCATCGCTGCTATTACTGCCCGTTGTCGTGTAGGCGTAGCTCAAACCCACCACACCATCCACATATCCTCCCAAATGGGGAGTCCAATAGGGATTCACCCGGAACACTTGATAGGTGCTGGTGGTGCCTGTGCGCGAAATATTATCAACAGCGTAAACGCCTCGTCCGAATGCGCCAGCGTTGTTATACTGCCCGATATTGCTGTTGGCGCTCAGGAATAGAGAGTTATCCAGTATCTCCCCATGAGAACTAAACCCTAATTGGTTATTGAAATTGACGGAAGATGCCTTGCCGGTATAGAAAATCCCCTGTAGCTGATAGTACAGGCTAAATGACCAAGGGCCGGTTCGCGTCGCGTAGATTCCGGGACTCAGCATGGTCACGAGCGAACTTTGTCGAGTCCGTGAATTTGGAGTATTGGCCGTGGCCTTATCCGGGGCTAAATAAATATTATCCGAGTATTGTTCATTGGCGAAAAAAATTGGCTGGATGCGCAAATCCGCTGCGCCTGCCTCACCAAGAAAAGCCAACAAAATGCAGCTTCTTAAGGCTTTTCTGCTCAGGCGACCGCGACCCGGTGACAAGCCGAGAAACTTATTCCTTGGGTTTCTGCGACTGTCCATAAGTGCCATATCCGTAGCCGTAGCCGTAACCGTAAAAATAGGCGTAATAATTGAAAGCCAAGCCCTGATTGGTTTTGTTCAGCACGCAGCCAACCACATCGCAGGCTTCGAGTTTTGAAAGGGATTCCTGGACAATATACTGCGGGGTTGTATCGGCCTCGATCACCAACACGACCTGCCCCACTAAGCTAGCCAGCACAGCGCCTTGAGTGGCCGCCAATAATGGGGGCGAATCAAAAATCACCACCCGGTCGTCATAACGGGCGGATAGCTCCTTGACCAAGCGCTTCATCGCGTCGCTAGCCAATAACTCCGTGGAATTCCGATCCTGCCGACCCGCTGGCATGATGGTTAAGTTGGGAATGTCGGTTTTGAAGGCCACATCCGAAAAACGCACATTGCTGTCTTTCAACAGGTCCGTCAGTCCCGCTTCCCCGGAACTCCCGAGCAAGCCGCCAATGGAGGGTTTCGCCACGTCCGCGTCAATCAGTAGTACCCATTTATCGCGCTCCATGGCGATACTTAAAGCCAGATTCATGGCCGTAAATGTTTTTCCCTCACCCGGCACGCTACTCGTGACCAAAATCAAATTGGCCCGCTCGATGCCATTGTCCTCGTCGGGAAAGGCATTCATCAGCAGCGGGCGCTTAATCACGCGATACTCTTCCGCCAACTGGGTGCTGGACATTTCTGGCACCAACATGCCCTTGGACTTAAGCGCCAGCCAGTCGATTTCCATGATTTTCCGAGTTCGCTCCCCGCCGGTTGAAGGAGGCGGGTTTGGTGCCGTGTATGGCTGGCTTGGTTCAGATGCGGGGTGCGGGTTTTCTACCGCCGGTGGCACGGGTTTCTCCGCCGCCGGCGTCACTAGGAGCTGATCCTGCCCTAAGGCTTTATCCAGCGCTTTTTCGATAATGCTCACGCCTCACGCTCCAAAAGTTATGAAGTTAGGCAGATGATAGCCTTTGACCTCCACGGCAATAACGCCCGCGAAGATCACCAACAGCGCGGCAAATGAAGCAACAAACCCCCAGAACCGCCGCCACTTCTGCTTTTTGATCTCTGGAATCCAATTCATAGAAACGGTGCCCAATACCGGCACGCCGGTTAATTCGCGAAGCTTTTGGCTGGTGGTGAACGGGGGACGCAGCAGTGACAAGAAAATCGCCACGCCACCGCCGAATAAAACCCCGCCAAACAGCACGCCACTGGACAACAGGATGCGATTTGGTGCCGCTGGCTTGGTGGGCACCTGGGGAGGATCGACGATTCTGAATTTGACGCTATCGGTATTCTGTTCGATATTCTCGGACATCCTGGCCTGTTCCCGGCGGCTCAGCAATTGGCTGTAATTGGTTTTCACCGCCTCATAATCACGGTTCAATCCCTGCAATTGGGTTTCCACCCGCAGCCTGTCATCCATTTGCTTTTTCATATTCTCGATTTTGTCCTCGAATAATTTCACCCGGGACGTGAGCGAGGCAATATTGGCGTCTTGCTCTCCCAGCGCCAGTTTCTGCTGTTGGAAAATCGGATTCTCTGCCGCGCCCGGTGGAAGCGTGCTTTCCCCGGAGGATTCGGCTTGCGTCGCCGCCGCGGCCTCCCGCTCTTTTTGCTTGGTCAATTCAGCGATGCTGGCCTTGGCGGCAATCACCTCGGGATGGCCTTTGGTGTACTTGAGCAATAATTCGTCCAACCGGGACTGCAACGCTTGGATGCGTAAATCCAAGGGACTCGGCGCGGCTTGTGTGGCGGTGCCATAGTCAATATAGCTGGACTCGTCCTCCTCCATTTGGCGCTTTATTTCATCCCGTCGGTTAATGGCCTCCTGCAAGCCCATTTTGGCTTCTTCCAAGCTATTGTTCAAAGCCCCCAATTGTTCGTAGAGATTCCCGCCCTGTCCGGGTAATAAGCCATAATTGGTGCGCTTGAATTCTTCCACCGCTCGCTCCGCCAATACCAAGCGGGCTTCATATTCCTTGATTTGTTGGTCCAAGAACTTCTGCGCGGTATTGGAATCCTCGCGGGATTCTCCCAGGGTTTGCTCGACGAATATGGTCAGCAGGGCTTGCACGACTTTTTTCGCCACTTTTGGGTCGGGGTCTTGAAACCCAATGGTAAACAAGTCGCTTTCCCCGCCCGCGATCACCATGGAGGATTGCAGTCGGCTCACCAGTTTCTCCATGGCGGCCTCATCCTTCACCCCCAAGTCCAAATCGGTCATTCTCGCAACCTTTTCGAGATTGGGCCGACTGAACATCAGTTTCGACATTAATCGGATACGGCTGGAAACATCCGGCTGTATCGCCAATCCCGACAATAAGGGACGCAGAACAGAACGGGTATCCACATGAACCCTGGCGTCGGCCTGAAACTTGTCCGGCATTTGGGATACAAACACCCATCCTCCCAGGCAACCCAGCCAAGCCAATATCACGGCGGTCCACCGATACCGGGCCGCATTCTGAGCGTAACTCAGTAATTCAGTAAAGAGATTATGCATAGGACAGTCTCCAAATCCGGGCTAGAAATAAGCTTCTGGAATAATTAACACGTCGCCCGGCAAAACATTAACATTGGCGGTAATGTCTCCGTCCTCCAATAGATCATCAATGCGAATCCGGAATTGCTGTTTCACGCCGTTAACCGTCCTAATAATGGTCGCCCGGTTGCCTGCGGCATAATCCGTCACGCCGCCCACCAAGATCATTAAGTCCAACAGGGACATATTTTCTTTATAAGGCACGGCCTGCGGCTTGGCGGCCTGCCCAAGCACGCGAACCTGCTCGTCGTATGGACCCACGAAACCACTGACAATCACGCTGACCAGGGGATTGCGGATGAATTTGCTTAATTCGCGCTCAATATCTCGGGCCAGTTGGAAAGGGGTTTTCCCGGAAGCGGGCAATTCCTCGACCAAGGGGGCGCTAATTTTGCCATCCGGCCTCACCGGCACGGTCCGGGTGACTTCGGGATTGCCCCAAACGAACATTTCAATACTGTCGCCAGGTCCGATGACATAGGTATATTCGGTGGGCGGCTCCACATTGGGTGCCAGCGGCGCGGTTCCGCAGCCGATGAATAAAAACGGACAGACCACGAGAAGGGGGAATAGTCGGGGCCTAGCTTGCTTCATGTTTAGTTTCCGTTTGGATTTGAGTAACACGGGGATTCACGGGTGCTTTTCCAAAACGCGGCCAAAAAACCGCGCCTCAATTGAGGAAATTTAAACGGACGCCCGATTTAAGTTGCCGTCGCCGGTGGCATTCCACGAGCATACCGATCAATCCGCGCCAAGGCTTCGCCAAGCCGCTCCACTGGCACGGTATAACTAAACCTTAAGAACCGCCCAGGAGAATGGGTGCCGAAATCCAGGCCGGGAGTGACGGCCACGCCAGCCTCGGACAGCAATCCCATGGCGAATCCATAACTATCTTTGGAAAACCGGCCACAATCGGCGTAAATATAAAACGCCCCTTCCGGCTGGGCTTTGATAACGAAACCAATGTCCTTTAGGCCAGCGCATAGAAAATCGCGCCGCTCTTTGAACAAGAAGCGCCTGCGTTCAAGTTCTTGCAGATTTTCTTCCGTGAAGGACGCCAGCGCGGCGACCTGGGAATGGGTGGGCGCGGATATGAATATGTTTTGCGCCAGTCTTTCGGCGAACTCGATATATTCCTCGGGCACCACCACCCAGCCGAGCCGCCAGCCAGTCATGCCGAAATATTTCGAAAAACTATTGACCACGAACGCTCGCGGAGAAAACGCCAAGGCCGTGGGGGATGGGCTTGGGCCGTATTCCAGCCCGTGATAAATCTCGTCGGAAATAACGAATCCGGCCTGCCGGTCCGCCTCTTCCAAGAGACCCTGGAGAGTGTCGGCGGCCATCATGGTGCCCGTCGGGTTGGCGGGCGATGCGGTAACAATCCCTGTCATTCGATCATCCCAAAGCTTGCGTAGCAATTCGGCGTTCAAGTGGAATCCCGTGCTTTCGTCCACCGGGACGAGGCGCGGGGAACCGCCGAACAGCCGGACAAAGTTCGCGTAACACGGATAGCCCGGATCGGCCAGGGCCACCTCGCCGCCAATGTCGAGCGCCAGTCCTAGGCTCAACAAAAAACCGCCAGAAGCGCCCGGCGTGACGAATATCCGTTGCGGCCCGACCCGAACCCCATAGCGACGGCCATAATACTCAGCGATGGACTCGCGCAGCTCGGGCAAACCGCCCGCCGGAGTATACTTGACGTTGCCACCCCGGATAAACCCTAAAGCCGCCTCTACTACCAAAGGGGGGGTGGGGAAATCCGGCTCGCCGATTTCCAGGTGAATGATGTCCCTGCCTTGCCGCTCCAATGCCTTGGCGCGAGACAATACCTCCATCACATGGAAGGGGCTGATTTGTTTGATGCGCTCGGCCAGGTTCATGTGGGTATCGTCCTGGTCTGGTTAGTTTTTTGCCATGATGGCGTGACGGACGCCATTCGAAACAATCCTCGCTCTAGTTGCCCCAAGTTCGCTTTTCTGCTAGTAATACTCGGCTTTTTGAACTTGGTTTAGGAGTTACCGGATGTCCAGCGCCAAAAAGACCGAGACTCACTCTACGCCCTTCAGCTTCAAGCCGTACCAGCCCGAGGAAGGCGAAGAGTACATGAACGAGCCTCAGGTTGAGCATTTCCGCCGCATTCTACTGAATTGGAAGGCGGAACTCATGCGCGAAGTCGACCGCACCGTGCACCACATGCAGGACGAGGCGGCCAATTTCCCCGACCCCAACGACCGCGCCACCCAGGAATCTGAATTCAGCCTGGAACTGCGCACTCGTGATCGGGAGCGCAAGCTCATCAAGAAGATCGAAGAATCGCTGGAAAACCTGGAACGCGGCGATTACGGTTACTGCGAGACCTGCGGCATCGAGATTGGTCTGCGCCGCCTGGAAGCGCGTCCCACCGCCAGCCAGTGCATCGACTGCAAAACTCTCGACGAACTTCGCGAGAAGCAGGTCGGCTGATCCGCCTCCCGGCCCGCCGCCCCGAAATCCCCACGGCCCCGATGACGAACGCCACGTATCGGGGCCGCTTCGCGCCCTCCCCCACCGGCCCGCTGCACATCGGCTCGCTGTATACGGCCTTGGCTAGTTATTTACAGGCCAAGGCCCACGATGGGGCTTGGCGGCTGCGCATCGACGACCTCGACCCGCCCCGCACCGTCCCCGGCTCCGCCGACAAAATCAGGCGCACCCTGGAAGCCTTGAGTCTAGCCTGGGACGGCCCGGTCCTGTATCAAAGCCAACGGAGCGAGGCTTACCGGACTGGATTAGCCCGGCTTGAAGCGGCGGGGCTGGTCTATCCCTGCACCTGTTCGCGGAAAGACTTGGGCGACCACGCCGTTTATCCGGGCTTCTGCCGACACCGCGCTCCCCGCTCTGTCCACGAATCCCACGCGCTGCGCCTCGTCACGGCGGGCGTCCGAATCTCGTTCGAGGACCGGGTGCGGGGTCTGGTTGAACAGAACCTCGAAACCGAGGTGGGCGACTTCATCCTCTACCGTCGCGACCACGTATTCGCCTACCACCTCGCCACGGTGCTGGACGACGCCGAGCAAGGCATCACCGAAGTGCTGCGTGGGCTGGATTTGCTCGACTCCACGCCCCGGCAAATCTATCTGCAACGGCGGCTCGGCCTGCCCGAACCCGTTTATGCCCATGTGCCCATCCTGGTGGATAGCCAAGGCCACAAGCTCAGCAAGCAAACCTTCGCCCCGGAAGCGGAAACCCGCGACCCCGGCGGCGTGCTGTTCCGCCTGCTGAACCTGCTGAACCAGCATCCGCCCGCCGAATTGGCCACGGCACCCGCCCCGGAAATACTGGCTTGGGCCGTCGAACATTGGGATTTAGCCAGACTCCAAGGCATGGACCACATCCCGGTCGAAGCAACCGCTGGAGTGCAAGGCTTGCCGTGCACTTTTCCATCCCTTGAGCAAGGCAAGCCTTGCACTCCCTGACAGCGCGATGAAGGATTATTTGCTCATCCTGGTCGGCACCACCCTGGTCAACAACTTCGTGCTGGTCAAATTCCTGGGACTCTGCCCCTTGATGGGCGTGTCGAAAAAACAGGAAACCGCCCTCGGCATGGGCCTCGCCACCACCTTCGTGCTGACCCTCTCGTCGATGTGCGGCTACCTCGCCAACGAATACCTGCTGGCGCCCTTGGGCCTCGAATACCTCCGCACCATCGTGTTCATCGTGGTCATCGCCGTGGTGGTCCAGTTCACCGAAATGGTGGTCCACAAAACCAGCCCGCTGCTTTACCAAGTCCTGGGGATATTCCTGCCGCTCATCACCACCAACTGCGCGGTGCTGGGCGTAGCGCTGCTGAATGTCCAGGCGCAGCACGGCTTCATCGAATCATTTTTATACGGCTTCGGCGCGGCGCTGGGCTTCACCCTGGTGTTGGTGCTGTTCGCCGGGGTGCGGGAACGCATCGACGTGGCCGACGTGCCCACGCCGTTCCGGGGCAGCGCCATCGCCCTCATTACCGCCGGGCTGATTTCCATGGCCTTCATGGGCTTCTCCGGCCTCGTGAAAGGCTGATACTCCCGCCATGCTGGCCGTTGTCACCGTCTGCATCGCCTTCGCCCTGCTGGGTTGGCTATTGGGCTGGTCGTCCCGGCGCTTCGCGGTCCAAGGCGACCCGCTGGCCGACCAAATCGACAAGCTGCTGCCCCAGACCCAATGCGCCCAATGCGGCTTCCCCGGTTGCCGTCCCTACGCCGAAGCCATCGCCCAAGGGAAAGCCGACATCAACCAATGCCCGCCCGGCGGCGAAGAGGGCGTCAAGGCGCTGGCCGATTTGCTGGGGGTGGAACCCAAGCCGCTGAACGCCAGCCACGGCCCGGAAAAACCCAAAGCCGTCGCCGTCATCGACGAGACCCGCTGCATCGGCTGCACCCTGTGCATCCAAGCCTGCCCGGTGGATGCCATCCTCGGCGCCCCGAAGTTCATGCACACGGTGATTGAAGCCGAATGCACCGGCTGCGAACTCTGCCTGCCGCCCTGCCCGGTGGATTGCATCGCGATGGAACCCGTCGGGGAAACGTTGGCGTCTTGGCGTTGGCCCGCCCCGGAGAACCGCCCGGCATGACGCTATGGAATTTTCACGGCGGGCTGCGTCTGGAACCCCACAAGGCCGAGTCCACCCAATTCCCGCCCCGCCTTGCCCCCTTGCCGGAGCGCTTGATTCTGCCGCTGCAAAAACGCGATGGCCGCAACGCCGAACCGCAGGTCAAACCCGGCGACCGGGTGCTGAAAGGCCAAATCATCGCGGGCGGCGGTGACAACCCGTTCAATCCGCCCATCCACGCCAGCACCTCCGGGACCGTCCTCGCCATCGAGCCGCGTCCCCTGCCCCACCCGTCCGGCCTGTCCGACCTGTGTCTCGTCATCGGACCCGACGGGGAAGACGCCGCCGTCGAGTTCGAACCGCCGCTGGACCACCGGGACTGCGAACCCGCCGAACTGCTCCGGCGCATCCATCGGGCTGGCATCGTCGGCCTGGGCGGCGCGGGCTTTCCCACGGCGGTGAAGGCCGACACCGGCGCCCGCCGCATCGACACGCTGATTCTGAACGGTGCCGAGTGCGAACCCTACATCACCTGCGACGACACCCTGCTGCGCCAGCGGGCCGGGGAAGTCCTGCGCGGCGCGGACATCCTCCGCCATATCCTCCGGGCGGAACGCTGCCTCGTCGCCATCGAGAACGACAGGCCGGACGCCATCGCCGCCGCCACCCTCGCCCGGCAAGCGCTTGGCCTGGACAGCATCGAGATCGTCCCCGTCCCAGCCATTTACCCGACCGGCGGCGAGAAGCAATTGATCCGGGTGCTGACCGGGCTGGAAGTCCCGGCGCGGGGCATTCCGGCGGACATCGGCGTGGTGTGCCAGAACGTCGGCACCACCGCCGCCGTGTATCGGGCCGTGGCGCGGGGCGAACCGCTGCTGTCCCGGCTCGTCACCGTCACGGGCCGGGGCATCCGCCAACCGCAAAATCTGGACGTCCGCCTGGGTACGCCCATCGCCGAATTGGCCGAGTTCTGTGGCGGCTACACCGACGCGGCGGAACGGCTGATCCTGGGCGGGCCGATGATGGGCTTCGCCCTAGCCAGCGATGCGCCGCCGGTCGTCAAATCCACTAATTGCGTGCTGGTGGCGGGCCGGGGCGAGCTTGGTGCGGCGCAACAACCCCAGCCCTGCATCCGCTGCGGCGCGTGCGCCGAAGTCTGCCCGGCCAACCTACTGCCGCAGCAGTTGTACTGGTACAGCCGCTCGGACCAACTCGACCGCGCCTTGGATTACCGGCTGGCGGATTGCATCGAGTGCGGCTGCTGCGATGTGGTTTGCCCCAGCCATATCCCGCTCGTGCAATATTTCCGGGCGACCAAGGGCAAGGTCCACGCCCGTCAGCGGGAGCGGGACAGCGCCGACCAGGCCCGCGTGCGTTTCGAGGCTCGGCAAGCCCGCAAGGTGGAAGAAACCCGCGAACGGGCCGAAGCCGCCAAGCGCAAGAAGGCCAATCTGGAAAAAGCCGCCAAGCCGGAAATCAAGCTGGCCATTGAGCGGGCGAAACAGAAGCGGGCGGAGAAGCATTCGAGCGAGACGGGACATCCAGCCGATACGGAGACGGTCAAGCTATCCCACGATTAGAATGTAGGGTGGGCATGTGCTCATGCCCACCGATGGTACTGAAACGGCACGGATGAAAGGCATTCATAATTCACCATGAGCGATTCCGAAAATCTGCTGCGCGAAATCGTGTCGGCCACCGTGGACGCCGTCGGCCCCGAGCGGATTGTCCTGTTTGGCTCACGCGCCCGTGGCGACGCGCAACCGGATTCCGATCTGGACCTGCTGGTCGTCGAGCGGGAGCCGTTTTCCGAATCATGTCGCCGCCAACATCAATTGCAGCGCATCCGCCGGGCGCTGTGGCGGTTCCGCCTGCCCATCGACGTGCTGGTGTATAGCCTGGACGAGATTGAGGCGTGGCGCGACTCGCCGAACCATGTCATTGGCCGCTGTCTGCACGAGGGAATCACGCTTTATGAGCGACACTAAACACGCCCGGCTCATGCTGGCAATGGCGGAGAACGACTTGCAGGCGCTCCGCAACATGCTGAACCCGGAGGCATTCGCCGATGCCATTGTCGGCTTCCATGCCCAGCAGTCCGTCGAGAAGTTGAGCAAGGCGTGGCTCAGCCAATTGGGCACGCCATATCCCCGCACCCATGATTTGCGGACCCTGTTTATCTTGATTGAGGATGCAGAACCCGCCGCCTTGGCGCCATTCCTACCCCTCGTGGACTTGACCGATTACGGCGTCCAGTTTCGCTATGAGGCTCCCATAGACCTGTCACCCCTGGACCGCGCCGCGCTACTCGATCAAGTGGAAGCTTTTCATCGTCAAGTGATGACCAGATTGGAAATAGCCTGAAAAAACACCAGTCCCCGGCTCCTCCCGCAAGCCAGCCGTCCAGCCGCTTGCCGCCAGCCCCGAAATCTAAACATGCGCGTCCCCACCTCATCCGCCCCCCACCTCGCCCCACCCAGCAGCACCCGCCAAATCATGCGGGAAGTCCTGGCCGCACTGCTGCCCGGCCTCGCCGCCCTGGTCTGGCAATTCGGCCCCGGCGTGCTGATTCAATGCTTCATCGCCGTGGCGGTGGCGACCAGCGCCGAAGCCGCCGCCCTGACGCTGCGCCGCCGCGCAATCGCGCCCACGTTGCAGGATTACAGCGCCGTCCTGACCGCCATGCTGCTGGCGGTGTCGCTGCCGCCGCTCGCGCCCTGGTGGATGACGGCCTTCGGCGCGGCATTCGCCATCCTCATCGGCAAGCAGGTCTACGGCGGGCTGGGCCATAACCCCTTCAACCCGGCCATGGTGGGCTATGCCGTGCTGCTGGTGTCCTTCCCACAGCCCATGACGGCCTGGCTACCACCGCTGGAACTCAACCTGCACCCGCTGGATTTCGCCGAGACCTGGCAAGCCATCTTCAGCCGGGAATTGCCGCCGAACCTGAGTTTCGACGCGCTGGCGATGGCGACGCCGCTGGACACGACCAAGACCCAGTTGGGCCAACAGGTGTCCTTGGACGAAATCCACGCGGCGGGCATTTTCGCCGGGATTGGCGGGCGGGGCTGGCAGTGGGTAAACCTGGGCTTTCTGCTGGGCGGCTTGTGGATGCTGCGGCGGCGCTTGATTGGCTGGCAGATTCCGGCGGGCTTCCTGGGCGCCTTGTTCGGCGTGGCGCTGGTGTTTTTCCTGCTCGATCCGGCCAGCCACCCGACGCCGTTGTTCCAATTGTTCAGCGGGGCCACCCTGCTGGGCGCGTTCTTCATCGCCACCGATCCAGTCAGCGCCGCCACCACGCCCAAGGGTCGGCTGATTTACGGTGCATTGATGGGCCTGTTGGTGTTCGTCATCCGCGCTTGGGGCGGCTATCCCGACGGCGTGGCCTTCGCGGTCCTGCTGCTGAATCTGGCCGCGCCCACCATCGACCATTACACCCGGCCTCGGGTCTACGGGACCATCGAATGAATCCGTTCAAACTTCCCCGTCATCCCGCCGCGCTGCTGGGCCTGTTCTCGTTGGTCGGCCTGGGTCTCGTGGCCCTAGTCCACGACCACACCGCCGAACGCATCGCCGCCAACGAGCGGGCCGTGCTGCTGCAAACCCTGGAAACCCTGATTCCGGCGGACAGCTACGACAACGACCTGCTGGCTGACACCGTGACGGTCGCCGATGCCAGCCTGGGCAGCCAAGCGCCCCTCACCGTTTACCGCGCCCGGAAGGATGGCCGGCCCGTCGCCGTCGCGCTGTCGCCCACCGCGCCGGACGGCTACAACGGCGCGATTCGGCTGCTGGTGGCGATTCGGGCCGATGGACAACTGGCCGGGGTGCGGGCGCTGAGTCATCGGGAAACGCCGGGCCTGGGGGATTTCATCGACGCGGGCAAATCGGACTGGATACACGGCTTTACCGGTCGTTCCCTGGAAAATCCGCCGGAAAGCCGCTGGCAGGTGAAGCGTGATGGCGGGGATTTCGACCAGTTCGCCGGGGCGACGGTCACACCGAGGGCCGTGGTCAGGGCGGTGCGGAATGCGCTGGTGTTCTTCCGTGTCCATCAGAAACGGCTGTTTGGGGACGCCGCTGGCACGGCCTTTTAGGCGCCTAACCACATCCCTACCCATACCGTTCCCCCATCCCCCGAATAATTTCCCGCAGCCGGTCCCGCAGCGAGTCCGGCGCCAGCGCTTCCACCTCCGCGCCGTGCCGGAGAATGTCCATCACCAACTCCCGGTCGTCGCTGTAGGGAATCTCCAGCCGATAGCCGCCATCCGCCTCAAACTCGCTCCTTTGCTGCGGATGCCAGATTTCCCGGCTCACCCACCGCGCCCGTTCCGGGGTGAAGCGCAGCACGGCCCATTGCACCGCGTCGCCGGAAAAGATGCCGTAGCCGGTGCCCAAATGGCGGTCCAACTCGGCTTCCGGGATGTCCAGCGCCGCGTCCGGGCCAATGGTTGCCGCTTCCAGCGCGTCCACGGCGAAGCTGCGGATGGCTTCCCGCCAATGGCACCAAGCGTCCAGATACCAGTTCTCCCGGTAATAAATCAGACGTTGCGGCGACACCGTGCGCTCGGTTCGGTGGCCGCTGGCGCGGTTGTAATGGGCGAGGCGGAGTTGCCGACGCTCGAACAGCGCCGTGGCGAGACTGGCGAAATGGCGGGTTTCCACCGCCCGCCGCGCCACTTGGAAGACCCGGACCCGCTTCTCCACTTCCTTGATGTGCGGGGAGCCAGTGCCAATGAGATGGTTGAGCCGATCCAGCAAGGGCCGGACATGGGGTTCCAGCAAGCCCGGCTGTAGGTCTTGCAGCAAGCGCCGCATGGTGAACAGGGCGTGGATTTCCGAGGCGTTGAACCGACATTCCGCACCCCCCCTCATCCCGAATTGGCATATAAAGCCACATAGCGTTCGCCGAGGACCTCGAGCAGCGCCCGGTGGTGGAGGTTGAGGTTCAAGACCACCTCGGCGACGGAGGCGACCACGAGGACGTGGAT
>NZ_JBTEKS010000096.1:0-13084 GCF_054333355.1 Methylomagnum sp.
AGCCCCCGCCCGCTCATCAACGCCTTGGCACAAGGCCGACACCTGGCCCTTGGAAAATCCGGAATTCCTGGTGTCCGCGCCAAGTCGTCGACCTTGCCGGAGTCGGCGTCGTCGCGTCTCTTTCCCTCGACTTGCACCACCTCCGTGGATTCTACCGGTCGGGATGCCCCAGCCTGATTCCCAGCACCTCAAACAACACGCCAAGCCCCGCCAGCAACAAGCTGACCCCGCTGTTTTCCGGGGCGATCATGAACAGCACGCCGCCCGTGGCGATCAGGGCCAGGGAGACATGTCGGCGGGTGTTTGAATTCTGGAGCATGGGAAGCGCCCGGCTCCGCAAATCTAAACCGCCGCCATTTTTGCCAGCGCCGTCGATAGCATGAAAAGCGATCTTCATAAAGTTTCCTCCACCATTGTTTCTATAGTCCGATCAGGACCGTTGTTTTTCTGCCTGCCGCCATGAAGAACAGGGCCGAACCGGGATAGCCAAGGGCGTTGGTCCGACCCTCATTGTTCAGCGAGCGGAAACATAATATCGCTTTATAGGTGCGGCGCTCCACACCCGCTTATGACGGATTTGTCCGGGCGGGCGGTGCCTCATCTTGGGCACCCGCTTGCCAAATCCACAAAAAACCGCCGGTTGACTGGGGCGGGGCGATCTGCTGGACTCGGCCCGCCCATCCCTTGCAACTTACAACTTCGGAGAATAACCATGCGTGCTCTGATTCAAACAGCGGTTTTGGTCGCCTCACTGGCTTGCGGCGGTGCCTGGGCCTACGGCGGCGGCGGTGGAAGCAGCGGTTGCGAAGAGCCGAAATTCCTTCAGCTAACGCCCAGCGGAACGGTGGCCTCGCTGACTGAATTCAGCTTCATCGCCACCGACAAGACCGATGCCGCGACCTTGGTGGTCGAGGTCAACGGCCAGAAGGTCACGCCCGTCATCGACAAGCAGCGGAATGGTGACTATGCCGTCAAAGTGGCCCTGCCGCAGCCCATCGACCAGCCCGGCAGGGTGAGGATCGGGATCAGCGCCAGTGGCCGGGAAGGTTGTGCTGGGTTTCAGCCGTATTATTTGGAAGTGAAGCCCTGAGGGGCGAGTATCCCGCCAAGCCAAAATTGTCGCGTTTCCCACAAAAACCAAGGGCCAAGCAAATAAGGAAAAACTGATACACGACAATTTTTTCGCTCTTAATTAGGCCATACTTGATCTTGAAAGCCGCTCAAACGGGATTGCGTAAAGGACATTGCGGCCCTGCAAACCATGGGGCAACGCTCCACAAAAGGATTGGCCCCGTGGTTCCCCGTCTAATATGGTATGCAATCTGCTTGTATTATCGCAGAGTGATATATCCGGGCCTTTTGATGAGGATATTGAAACAATCCACTCATCGAGACCGCCGACCGGCAATCGCACTATTTAGCGCGTCTTTGAGCAGCCAAGTTGCCGGGGACGCTTGTTTCTGGGGGGATATTCGGAGTTAAGCCATGTATGCCATATTGATAATCCTGTTCGGACTGCTACACATCGCGGATGGAATCGTGACCTATCTCGGGCTGAGCTTCTTTGGCCTGGAAGAAGTCAATCCCGTTCTCACCTTTTCTTCCGGGGTAATGGGACTGGGATTATCCATTATCTTGTTCAAGCTGGCTGAGCTTGGCTTTGTCGCCTTCCTATACCACGGGCGCAAGCACATGAAAAATCGCTGGGTGCATGTCACCATGGCCTCGGCGGTCGGGTTTTATGGCGTGGTGGTGACCAATAACGTGGCTCTGGTGTTCGCGTCGTAAGCCACTACAGCCGATTTTCCAGCACCATAAACCACGGTCGGTGCCTGGTCGGCTGCACGAAACCATCCTTATCCAATTTCAGGATGGTCTTCGAAACCGAATTCCGCACATTCCCGCCAATGGACGCGAGGGTATCGCCCTCGCGTTCCACCACAATATCGCAATGCAGTTTCTTGTGTTCCAGCAGCACCAGCCGGAGACTTTGGCCGGGTAGTGGGGGCGCGTCGGAATTACCCCGCGTGGCGCAGATCAAGTCGCCGGGCCGGGGCTGATATTCGCTAATGGCGCGGGGTTGAAAAACCGCGTCGGGATCGCTGTCCGCCGCCGTCATGAGCCGCGTGAGATACCCCCAGTGGGAATCCGACGGTGGAAATTGATAATCGGGAATGCCCGCCTCCCGCATGATCCAGCTCACGAACGCGGCCGACCAGGGCTGCTGGCAATCGTTGCCAGTGAAGCGCGGCTTGTTCACCGCCCGCCAATACCAGTTCACCCGCACCACATAGTCTTCCGCGTCGTCCTCCCACATCCCCACATGGGGAATGCTCTCCGCCTCGCCATCGAGGAACACCGTCTGCCGCCCGAAATAATCCCATTCCCGCTGGGCGAGGGAGAGGATGGTTTGTTTGAGCGGGGACAAGCTTGGTGCCGTCGGTGGGGTTGTGCCTTGGGTTTGGGATCGTGCGGCGCTGGGTGGTTTGCTGGTTGTGTGGCCCGCGCAGCCCGCGAGGATGAGGCAGATGAGCAGCGTTGTCGGTTGGCTGTGTTTGAGCATGGCGTCCCTTGGTTTCGTTGTTTTTAGCAGACTTGTGGGCGTGGGCGTCAGCCCGCGATTTTACCGGGCCGTCGTGGACTGAAGCCCGCTCCCACAAGAAATAGCTCGCTACGTTTCGTGCCTCAACTTAACTTACGGTCTTTTACCCTACGGAGCTGACTAATTATTGATTATGGCGGCGGCTTGCTTGGGAAATTTGCGGACTAGCCATTTTAATATTTCCACTTGGTCTGCTCCTGTGGCGCGACGTATTTGTGCAAGTAACTTCTGGCTTGAAGGGCGCTCCAATGTAAGATTGGATGCGCCTTCATTGCATACAGAACATATTGCCCGAAGATTCCCTGAATCATCCGTCCCGCCTTGTGATTTGTCAATAATATGACCAATATGAAGCCGGGTTTTTCGGGTTGGGTCATAAGGGTGGGCTTCTCCCGCCACCGCGCCGCACATCTGGCAGGTAAAGCCATTACGGTCGAGTACAAAAGCTCTCACTTCTTTCGAGATTGCCCGCTCAAAGGCGGGAATTGGTTTGGAGTCAAGCAGAAGGTATTGCCCCGGCTTTAAATCACTACGGTCGTTATGGGTTAGGATTTGATAACCCTCTTCGGTACGTAACTCTCGGACACGTCGCCCCCATTCGCTAATTCCCCCGGCGACCGTCCGCAGTTCTTCGGAATCCATAATGCGGCCAATATTGGCAAGGAAATGCTGGCGTAGTTTTGCCCTTGCCCCGTTGCTTTTCTTCTCTATCACTTATCGTCTCCTAACAGCCATTGGAGTTATGGTCCGGGTTGACATCAGGCAAGCCCGAATCTGTTCGGCAACCGCACGGGCAACGGGTGGGGGGAAAGCGTTTCCGACCTGCCGATAAGCCGGGGTTTTCTTGCCGCTAAAAATCCACTCATCAGGAAAACCCTGAATCCTCGCCACCATCGGCACGGTAAGCCGGGGCATCCCCACAAAGTCCTGTTCTGGTGGATTATCTACAATACCCATTCCATCAATGCCTAAAGCCGCCCAAGCCTTTTTAGCGCGGGTCGGCCCTAAATCGGCACCGCCATGTTTTTTAGAGCCGCCAACAATGGTCGGCGCTATATTGTTGGCGCGTTCACGCCAAAGCGCCACACCGTGCCAACCACGGGAAGCCATCATATCGAACAAGGTTTCTCCCACCGTCGCAGGGCCATGAGGATACGGTTTCGGCCATTCAAAACCGCTGGCTAAGTCTTTTCTAATCGCCACCAATACCACCCGTGGACGCAACTGGGGAACCCCGAAATCTGCGGCGGTTAAGAGTTGCCAGTCAGTTTTGTATCCTAGCTTGGTAAGTTGCCCGGAAATGTATTTCCGGTAATCATCAAATAGGGCGTCCAGCATTCCCCGGACATTTTCAATCATGATGGCTTGAGGGCGGATTTGGTCAATCAGTCGAATCGCCGCTGGGAACATATTTCGCTCATCAGCCTTTCCCAGTTGTTTTCCAGCCTTGGAAAAAGGCGGGCAGGGCAACCCCCCGGCCAGCAGGTCTATACCCTTGAAAGCGGAGCCATCGAAAGTTTCCAGATCTTGCTCGAAGACTTGCCAATGGGGGCGATTTGACCGGAGCGTTTCGCAGCAATGCCGATCAACCTCCACAAGCCCCTGATGATTAAAGCCCGCCTGCTCCAACCCCAGCGCTTGTCCACCGCCACCCGCGCATATTTCAATAGAAAATAAATCATTCATATAATAATATCTAAATTCACCAAGTGTTTATTTAAAAATCGTCTCATCATCCTATTTTCTTTTGGGAAGTATCGACAGGTGGGGGATTATACGACAATCCAATTTCCGGCTATAACCTTAATGTCCATGTTTTGCCCGATGTCCATTTTTAACGCCTCGTGCCATCACCCGCCCAATCTGCGATACTGACGCCGAAGCCACCCCCAACAGGCTGGACTTCACGGCGGATCAAGGCGTTAGCCACGCCGCCGGCTCAAATAACAACCCATTCAAGAGAGAGAGCCAATGAAAAAATGCGAAAGCTGCGGCCCCACGGCCCCGGATAGTGGCCGGGTGTGTATCGGCGAAAACAACAAGAAGCTATCCGGGGTAAAACGCTTTTTCGGCGTGGGACTCATTTACACCCCCATCCTCACGCTGCCCTTCGTCATTACTAGCGCCTACGTCAGTTACTTACACCTGAAACTCATGGGGGCCAAGAATATCAAGCCACTCCGGGATTTCCTCCCCGACCGGAAAAGCTTCCGCTATAAGATGTCCAGCCAAATCACCATGGAACCGGGTTATGGACTCAGCCCCACCCAAACCAAGCTATTTTGGATACTTAACTGCACTTGGTATTGCCCGTTCAGCGTCGGACTATTTGAATGGCACGCCTATTTGGTCAAGCTGGTGGAAAACTTCTGGTGCCCGTTCCACCACAGCCGCAAGAACGAAAATTATCGGGATGGCGCGATAGACCAATCGTTCTGGCATCTCTACCCGGAAGATATTGAGAAACTCGACCCCGAGGACAGGGATAATCCGATTTGGAATGTGGCCGCTGCCGAGGGAACTAGCGCTACGGAAGAGGCAACCGTGGCCGTCGCCGCCAATGACGCGGATGAGGTCGTTGTCGCGGAGAAAACCGCCACGCCGGTGGCCCAGGATGATGTCGCGGTAGTCTTGGAGGAAACCGCCGAACCCGTCGTCGAAGCCGCTAGCCCGGCCATCGCGGAAGCGCCCGCCGCGTCCGTTCCCGAAGAAACCGGCGCATCTGCCGCCGAGGAAACTCCCGCCGCCGGGGACGCGGAATCTGAAAAGTAACGCCTGAACCTGCCTATAGTTCTCATAGGATGGGTGAAGCGCCGCGTAACCCATCCTATAAACTAAGTTGGTAAAGCGACATTTGCTCCCTCTCCCTACGGGAGAGGGTTGGGGTGAGGGCGATCAAATGAAGCTTTCCTTCCACTGCCATCTATACAAACGCCTACACGCTGCGCCACCGCAGCATCCGCACCACCACAATCGCCGCCAGGGGCAGCACCAAGCCCAGCACCGTGGCGGCGATCAACAAATGCCCCAACTCCCCATAATTGGCCGGTACGCTGATGGCGCCGGTGGCCGGGTCTTTCACCTCGCGAGTCACCGTATAAATATCATTGAGATACTTCGTGCCCAATTGGCCGAGCGCCAGCGATAGGTTGGTGAAGGACGCCATCACCGCGAAGAAGGTCGCCTTCAAATGGGACGGGGCCGAATGGGCGATCCAGGCCAGCATCGGCACCATGGCGACCTGACCCAGGGGCGATTCCAGCGCCGTGTCGATGACCGCGATGAAGCGGGCGTCCACCACGCCGCCGGTGAGCGCGGCGGTCCATTCGTGCAGCCCGTAATACATGCCGATGGTCGGCAACGACAGCACCGTGCCCGCCAAGGTCAGCACCAGAATGATGTGCGGCATGGATTTCTCCGCCATGAAGCGGCGGAACAGGAACAGCCCGGCGAGGCTCAACGCGCTGCCAATCAGGGACAGCTTCGCCATGAAGGATTGGTCGAAGCCCAGCGAATCAATCATCCACCAACTGGAGCCGGGACCGGCGCTCGGCGTGGCCCGGAACACGAAGATTAATATCGCCGTGCCCAGCAGGACGGCGCGGGATTCGGTGTCCATCTCGTCCAACAGCCGGTTCATTAGCGCCAGGATGATGAACATGGACAGGAAGAAAATGATCTCCTGCCCAAACGCGAAATTCGCCAGCCCCACCGACACGGACACCGCCGCGAACGCCAGACCGCCGCCGAGTATCCACCAGTTCGGTTCGGGGCGTTCGGTCTGGGTGTTGGTCAGGGCTTCGATTTCCGAGAGGGTGTAGCCGAGTTCGCGGAGGGAAGCCCGGTTCTTGCGCCGCAGGTGCGCCGCCAGCAGCACGCCCGAACACGACACCAGCGGGATAACCATCGCCATGGCGTAGATGCGCTGATAAATGGCGACCTTCTCGGGTTGCGCCATGGCTTCCACGCCCTGGAACATGAACACGTTCACCAGCGCCACCAGCAGGGTGCCGCCGATGATGGCGACCCGCCCGAGGGTCTGCATGGTGGAGTGCATCAAGCGCTGTTCCGATTCCGGCAGCATCCGCCCGTCCGGCGCGGTGCGGGGGATGGCCTCGACGGTCATGGCGTCGGCCACTACGTCCTGAATCACGTAGCCCACCGGGGCCAGGATGGTGCTGGCGACGTACCAGGAACCCGCCGACATGAAGGCTTCCATCGCCGCCCGGTTGTACAAAAGGCCCAGCATGATGGCGAGGCTGGTCGCCACCAGCCCGGCACCGAAGAACACCAGCAGCGCCTTATAGCGCCAGATGATGTCCACGAGGTGCCCGACCGGCAGCTTGAGCGACCAGGGCAGCATGGCCCAGAAGCCCAGCGCCGCCAAGAATTCCGCCGACAGCCCCAGATATTCTTTGACGAAGAAGGTGCCGACGATGCCGGTCAGGCCCGAAATGCCCGCCGCGACGTAGACCATCAGCGGCGGCAGATAGGTGAGCCGTAGTTCCCGGCCAAGCTCCAAAAAATTGCGGTCGATCCAGGCAAGCAAGATGGCCGGAAGCCCGATGGGCGGGGTGGGTTGGGGCGGGGGATTGGGTGTGATTTGCATGGTTTGGACGTTCCCTTCACAAAAATTTCATAGGGTGGGTGAGGCGCACCAATGACGAGTTTCGTAGGGTGGGTTAGGCGCACATCTTTTCGGCTTTGCCATCCATGGTTGTGCTTCCGTGCGCCGTAACCCACCACACCGGTCAGCATGATGGGTTACGGCGCCGGGGAGTTCTTCATAAAAAAGAGATGACCTGATCGAGAGCGCCTCCACCCATCCTATAGGCGCGGTTGGGTGTTATAGGTCCGCCAGATTACCTGAAACGAGGTGGTGAGTCCCTCGCCGCCCTGGGCTAGCCAAGCGTTCATCTCGTCCATGTTGAACCAGCGGCCCTCGGTGATTTCGTCGGCGCACAGCCGCAACTCGCCATCATATTGAGCGCGGTAGACCTGCACGAATTCCCAGCCGGTCTGGTCCGTGGCCGGGAGCTTGAACAAGAATTCCAACGCCGCCGGACTCTCCACGCCCAGTTCCTCCGCCAGTTCCCGCGCCGCGCATTGGTCGTAGCTTTCGCCGAAATCCACATGCCCGGCGGCGGAGGTGTCCCAGAGGCCAGGATTGATGTCCTTGGTCGTGGCGCGTTTTTGCAGGAACAATTCGCCCCGCCCGTTGAAGACCAGGATATGCACCGCCCGGTGCCGGAGTCCCAGCCGGTGCAGTTCGCCCCGGGCGCGGGGACCGATGACGTGGTCGTGTTCGTCCACTTCGTAGAGGCGTTCGTATTGCGAGGCCGGGCCGGTTGGGCTGGCTTGGGGAGGATTTTGTTCGGGTGGATTCATGGGGCTTGGTTGGGTGGGTGAATTTTATGGGGTGGGTGGCGGCGCGGCTCCGACGGGCCATATTCGCCCATCGTTAGCGAGAAAGGCCGACGCGGTTTTGAAAACCGCGTCGGCCTACGCGAACAGCGTCGGCCTAGTGACTCGGGCAGGCTTAAAGTACCATTTGAAGCCAAAGCTCCCCAGCCGCGCACCAACAAGCAGACGCACAGGCTACCTCAATGAAACTCCCGCTCCTTCCGCGCCCATTCCCCCGCGCCGGTGTCCTCGAATTCTTCCTGCTCGTACTCACGCTCGGCGTCTTGTTCCACCTCTACGGCCCGCTGGGCGCACAAGCCGCCCAGCCCGACCAGCGTTTCAGCCAGGAACAAGCCCGGCTGGAACCCTTGGCCCCCGAGCCGGAAACCCATGGACCCGGCCCGGCCCGGCTGCGGAAAAACCTGTGCTACGCCATCGCCGGACATTTGCCGGAAGGCCAGCGGGAGCGGTTCTGCAAGGCCGAGTGGGGCGCGGGCAAAGAACCCCTGCCGGATCATTTCGAAGCCGCCGACGCCCCGCCCGCCATCGCCGCGCTGTTCCAGCGGCACCAAGCCATCCAGGACTATCTCAAGGCGCGGATGGCCGCCCTCAAACAACAGCAAGGCGGCGGACGCCTGTTGGCCGAAGCGCCGGATAACCTGCCAGAAGCGGCGCGGGAGGCGAGCGAGACCTTGCTCCAACTGAGTCGGCAACTGGAGCTGGACGACCGCGGCCAGACCCACGCGCCCTGGACCGAGCTGCGCTGCCTGTACGGGCAATGGGCCACCGCTTACCAGCGCACCCCCGCCGCCCGCGCCGACCTGCTGTTCACCTTGGCGGCGCTGCTGGACGACGGCGTGGAGAACTTCCGCACCGCGCCGCCCGGCGTGTTCCAACGAGCGGCGGACGGCTGCGCAGGACTCGTCGAGCCAAGCCGGATCGAAGTCGTTAAGCGAAATCTGCTCGATCTCGCCCGCGCCGAAACCGAACTGCCCAAGGTCCAGGCCATGCGCGGCTTGCTCGACGCCGCGCCCCAGCGGTTCGCAGCGTTCGCCTTGCTGGCTTGGTTGTTGCTCGCGCTGGGCCGGGTGTCCGCCAAGCCGCGCCGCGTGCTGGCCTTGGCCCTGCCGCTGTGGGCCGGGGTCGGCGCTTGGGCCACCTTGATTTCTTATTGGTGGATCGCCCCGGCCTTGGCTCTGGGCATCGCCATCGGCTGGCTGCGTTTGCCCGAAGCGCCGCCCGCCCGCCGCGAGTCGCCCGCTTCGGCGTTCGCCTATCCGCTGGCGGTGGGCCTGATGGGGCTGGGATTCTGGCTGCTCATCGACGAATCGCTGAACTTCCTCGGCAACCGGCGGTTCCTGGCGTTCTATCACCAGCGCGATGTGTGGCTGGCGTTCATCCTGATTTCTGTGCTGCCCCTGCTGCGGCCTTGGCTGCTCGGCTTCGCCATCGGCGTCCAGCGCTGGCTGTTCTCCGCGCAGGATGTCCGCTCCGCCAAGCTGGCGGCGGTGCTGTTCCGGTATGGCATGGCGGCGGCGCTGGTGTTGGGCGTGGTGGTCGCGGCGGGCCGCAATTTCGCGGTGACGTCCGACTGGCTCAAGGCGTGGCTGATCCTGGCCGGGGCGGGCTTCTTCCTGAGCCGGGGCGACGCCGGACCCGCCCTGTTGCGGCAATTGCCTTGGCGGCGTTGGTGGCGTCCTGTGTCGGGCCTGTTTCTGCCGCTGCTGTTCATCGTCGGCTTGGCGGTGGCGGGCTTCTTCAAGACCCACGACATGGGGCCGCTGGTGGTGGTCACGCTGGCGGGCGGGGTGCTGGTGGGGGCGCTCGCCATGACCGTCTGGCGCGGGCGGGAAGGCGGTTCGCTTGGCCTCGCGTGGCTGGTGGGCTGCGCCGCCGCGTTCGGCTTCGTGGGGCTGGCGGTGGGCGTGGTGTTCGTGGGCGGACGGTTCGCCGCCCGCTGGCTGCCGCACATCGGCGAACGCCTGGACGCCATGCGCGACCCGTATTCCGCCGCCAATGACCAGATGGCCTTGGTGGGCATGTTCCGCGATGAGGTGCCCGTCGGCGGCTTCGGCTTCGCCCAAGCGCCCTGGTGCGGCTATGGCGACCCCGCGCTGTGCCGGGGCTTGCCCGAGCAATTGGCCAGCGATTACACCGTCACCGCGCTGATGGGCGCGTTGGGTCCGGTGGCGACGTTCACCGTGCTGGCGTTGTTCGGACTCGCGCTGGTCGATCTGGTCCGGGTCCATGCTCGGACGCCGCTGACGCGGGCCGACGCGCCGGATCGGTGGCGGGATTACATTCGCTGGGTGGCCTTGCTGTGGGTGCTGGTGGTTTTGGCGCAGACCGCCATGACCGTGGCGGGCAACTTAAGCTGGCTGCCCTTGTCCGGGGTGCCGCTGCCGTTTGTCAGCTATGGCAGCGTGTCGCTGTGGGCGGGCGCGGTGTTTTTCGGGCTGGTCGTCAATGCACCCGCCGACCGCGCCGGGGAACGGGCGTTCAGCCTGCATTGGGCGGCCTTCGCCGTGCTGCTGCCGGTGACGCTGGCGGCGGTGGGGGCGGGTTATTTCGGCATCGGCGGGTGGGAGAGCCACCAGAAAGCGGCGTCCCGCCATCGCGACACCAAATTGGTCCGGGCCACCAAGGCCATCGAGGCCGCCATCGTGCCCGCCGACGAGGCGCAGTTCTCCGACCAAATGGCCTGGGGCGGCCCCTGCCGGGATGTTTTGGGTGGGGAGGCAAAGCCCGCCGTCGCGGTGGCGCTTTCCCGCCATGCCAGAACCTTGCAAGGCTGGCTGGACAATCCCCGCAACGGGGAGGGCGAACGACTGCTGAATAGCCGCTATGTGTTCTCCACCCGGCTGTGGACGGCGGCGGTGGAGTCCGGCGTCGGCGCCGCCGAGCCAGCCCAGCGTTTTTCTTGCGACGACGCCCGCCGCGCCCTGGAACGGCTGGCGAAGAACGGCGCACTGGCCCTGGCCCGGCTGGATTGGCGGGAGCGGGCGGCGAGTCTCGTGGCGTTTGGTCCCCACCAGCAAGCCGCCGTGCCGGATTCGTTGTTCGACCGCCCGGACCCGTGGGCCGTTGCCAATGGCTGCGTGGCCTGGGGCGGACCCGAGGCGGGCGTCGCGGCCTATTTGCCCAGCCGCCGCAAGACCCCCGATGGCCGCGACCGCTGCGAAGATTTTGCCAAGCTCGCCGCTGGCAACCTGACGGCGTTCGGCAAACCGGATTGGAACGCGGGCGCCGCCGGCCAGCCCTGGCCGGACAGCCACACCCACGACAACTGGACGGTGCCGCCCTCCTTGCCGGAGTTGCTGGCACCCTTGACGCCCCTGCGCGATCCCGCCGCGCCCGATTTCACGCGCTTGCTTGGCGACGAGAACCGCGTTGACCCGGGCAAGCCCATGCAGGGCTTGGACCTGCGCCTGACCATCGACCCGCTGATGCAGCGCTTAGCCCAGCAAGTCGCGGCCTGCGCCACCCGCCAGGCCAATCCGCAAGTCTGCGAGGCCATCGCGCTCAAGGATTACGGCAAGGACTTCGCCGAGGGCGCGCGGGCGCGGATGGCGGGCGTCGCGGTGCTGCGGATCGACACCGGCCAGATTGTCGCCCTCGCCAGCGCCCACACCGCCTGTTACGCCGCCGACTTCAATGGTCGGCCACGGGGCAAGGACTGCCCGAAAGCGCCGTACCCAACCCGGATCAAGCCCGACGCGCTGCTCAACCACGCCGTGTTCACCGACCAGTTGCCGGCCTCGATTGTTAAACCGATCATGGCCTTGGGTTTTCTGGCGGATGGCGTGGCGGACAAGGACGCCCTCCAGGCGGAACTTGCCAGGTCCGATTCGGTGAAATTTCTGGACCGGATGTTCGATGTGGATGCCAAGGGCCACGCCCATGCGGAGGGGACGCGGATTCTCAAGGTGCGCGACGCCGCCCCCCGAACCGGCTGGAACGCGGGCTGCGAGCCGGGCGGGCCGGATTGTGGCCGGTTTGATCCGTTGTTCGGGCGGCCCGTGTATTTGCGCAAGGCGGGGCGGCCCATCGGCCTCGATGTGATGTATGGGCGGTTCTTCGTCGAGCCGGGCGAACAAGGCGGGCGCGACTTCCGGCGCATGAACGACCAGGATTTGCGCTTCCAGTCGGGGGCCGTCGAGGAATGCCGCCGGGCGGAATACCGGCAATGCCGGGGCATGGTGGCGGAATTGGTGTCCACCGGCTTCGGCCAGGGCAACTCCCGCGCCACGCCCTTGGGTGTCGCCGGGATGATGGCGCGGCTGGCCCTCGCCGAACGGGGCGGCGGCAAAGCGACCCCGTGGCCCCATCTGGTCAAGGACAAGAAGCTCTATCGCGCCCGCCCGGACATCCAGCGGGGCGAGTACATTCCCGCCGCTCAGCGCGAGGGCTTCAACGCCGACCTGACCCAGACCATCGACCCCGCCGCCGCCGCGACCGTGCTGGATGGGCTGCGCCAAGGGCATCGGCGGGGCACGTCGAAATGGGCGTTTGAGCAGGTGTTCGGCAAGAGTGGCGGCGGCAATGTGGTGGTGGCCGGGAAGACCGGGACGCCCAGCTATTCGGGGGACGACTTCACCGTGACGGCCTGGGCCGAGCATTGCCGTAGCCAGAAAACGCCCTTGGCGAAATGCCAGTCGCGCCCCTTGAAGTGGTATGGCGGATTGTTCGGGCCGACGGGCGGCGGTTTCGAGTACGCTATCGCGGTGTTGAGTGAGCGCAACTGGCGGAAGGATGGCCGGATCGACGATCCCGCCGACGCCCGCAACGTCAGCGCGGAATTGGCTTTCCAGATCGTCAAGCGGTGGGCGGAACTCAAATGGCCGAACGCCGCCCCGCCCCAACCCGCGCCAGCGGTGAAGCCGACCACGCCCGCTCAGCCACCGTCGGCCCGCCCGGTTAAGGTGCCGGTGGTTAAAGCGCCGGTGGTTGATCCGGCGCGACCTAAGGCAGGGAAGGCTATGGCCAAGCCACCGACCAAATCCGAGGCCAAGGCTGGTCTCAAGTCCGGCAAGGACACCAATCACCCACCATGAACGAGGCGTGGGAGCGGGCTTTAGC
>NZ_JBTEKS010000097.1:0-13067 GCF_054333355.1 Methylomagnum sp.
CCATCTGTTCAGCGACGAATCGCCCGACCACATCATGCGGCTGGCCCCCGCGCTGGAACTCATGGGCCGGATCGGTTTCCAGCCGGTCGAGGTGCATTCCCGCGCTGGGGTCAACGCGCTACTAAGCGGGGTGAAGCCTTGGCCGTGAGCCGCCCGAAGGACAAGGACCGCAAGGTCGTTTACCGCTGCACCGAGTGCGGCCACGCCCAGCCTAAATGGGCCGGGCAGTGTCCGGGCTGCGGCGGCTGGAATTCGCTGGTGGAAGGCGTCGAAGAACGCGCCCCCGCCGCTGCCTCGCGGTTCGCCGGGTACGCCGGGGCCGCGCCCACCGAGCGGGCCGTGCCGGTGTCGCTGGCGGAGGTCGAGGCGGAAGAAATTCACCGCATTCCGTGCGGGCTGGACGAGTTCGACCGGGTGTTGGGTGGCGGGCTGGTGCCGGGTTCGGCCATTCTGATTGGCGGCGATCCAGGCATCGGCAAATCGACCTTGTTGCTTCAAACCGTGGCGGCGCTCAGCCAGCAGCGCAAAGTGCTGTACATCACCGGCGAGGAATCCATCCGGCAGGTGAGCCTTAGGGCCAAGCGCCTCGATGTGCCCTGCGCGGCGGTGCAAATTCTGGCCGAGACCGAATTGGAGCGCATCCTGGCAACCGCCATCGCGCACCGCCCGGAATTCCTGGTGGTGGATTCGATCCAGACCGTCTACAGCGAACAGCTACAATCCGCGCCCGGCTCCGTGGCGCAGGTGCGGGAATGCGCCGCGCAATTGGTCCGCTTCGCCAAGCAGACCCAGACCACGGTGTTCCTGGTGGGGCACGTCACCAAGGAAGGCGCCCTGGCCGGTCCCCGCGTGCTGGAACACATGGTGGATACGGTGCTTTATTTCGAGGGCGACAGCGGCAGCCGGTTCCGGGTGATCCGGGCGTTTAAAAATCGCTTCGGCGCGGTGAATGAACTGGGCGTGTTCGCCATGACCGAAGTCGGGTTGCGCGAGGTGCGGAATCCGTCGGCCATCTTCCTGTCGCGGGGCGACGAGGACGCGCCGGGCAGCGTGGTGATGGTGATGCGCGAGGGCAGCCGCCCGATGCTGGTGGAGGTCCAAGCCTTGGTGGATGAATCCCATCTGCCCGCCCCGCGCCGGGTGGCGGTGGGCATGGAGAACAACCGGCTGGCGATGCTGCTGGCCATTTTGCACCGGCACGGCGGAGTGCCGATTCTGGGGCAGGATGTATTCGTCAACTTGGTGGGCGGGCTGCGGCTGGGCGAGACGGCGGGGGACTTGGCGGTGGTGCTGGCGATAGTGTCCAGCTTCCGGGACCGAGCGATTCCTCGGGATTGGGTGGTATTCGGCGAGCTTGGTCTGAATGGCGAGGTCAGGCCGGTGCAGAACGGCGAGGAGCGCTTGAAGGAGGCGGCCAAGCATGGCTTCAAGCACGCGCTGGCCCCAGCCAAAAATATAGTGAAGGGGATTGATCCGGGGCTGGAAATCGTCCCCGTGCGGAGCCTCAGGGAGGCCATCGCGGCCTTGTGAGTGGCGGGCGCGCTTACCCGCTGCGTGGAGCCTGTCTCAAGCGGTCGTTCGACCTGTGTTATCGACCGGGTTTTCCAACTAAGGTCGGCGCTTATTTGTGGAAAAACTGCAACAAGGCGCTATTGATGCGGACAACATCGCCATCGTGCAAAGGCGCTTCTCCATTCGTGACGGGAATGCCGTTGATCGTCAGCAACACCTCGGCGGAACCCGCCTCAATCGTATAGCCCTCCTCGGTACGGCTCACTTTGACCATCCCGGAAGGCTCCTTGCCGATTTGGGTCACGGCGCCCTTCAGAGGAATCACCATGCCGATCCGCTTGCCGTTCATGACCTGAAAATTGCCCTCCAATCGCCGGAACCGATGCGGGCTGACCTCCGCTGTCCGAGGCCTGTGATTTTCGGCAGATTCCGGAAGGGATGTTTTTTCGGCGAGGTGGACGAAATGAATGCTGTGCTTGCCAATCGAGATAATATCGCCATTATGAAGCGCCTTTTCCTCGGCCACGGCTTCGTCATTCACATAGAGCGAGTGTTTTGGATTGGCCTTCTTGAGTACATAACCCTGGGAGGAGGCTAGGATAACGGCATGGAAATCCGCCACGGCCAGACTGTCGATATGGACAATATTGGACGGGTCACGGCCAATACTGGTTTCTCCCGGCTCCAAATCAATGGACTGGAGCGGTATTTCCTTGAAAGATATTGTTAATCTGGGCATGAATTGGTGCGGTATTCAGTGTGTTTGGGAAGACGGCTCGTCGGCGTCATCCTGTTTTAAAGCGGTCGTGAAGATAAAACCGCGTTCATTCCGCTTGCGCCAAGCAGCAACAGTGCCAATGAATTGGATGGGAGACCAGGGTTTTTAACCCAGTATAAATTCCGCCACAATAATTCAACAAAATATCATGGATTGGTGACGTGAACTTCATCAAGTTGACTGGGGTATCGAGCAGCCCTGCATAAAATGAGGCGGGTTGCTCTAGCCGAATTGGGCAATGCGGGTTTTCACCAGGCTTGTTCATCATTTACGACATTGTTTTGTCAGAAAGTGACGTCAATGGTCCGGTCGTACCAGGGCTAGCCGGGGCGTTCCCTTCTCTCGTCATGATAAGATTTCTCAACCTTTTTCCCAAGATCAAACCGGAGGTTATTCGGCAACATGGCAGGTCATAGCAAGTGGGCCAACATCCAGCATCGGAAAGGCACCCAGGACGCAAGGCGGGGCAAGCTGTTCACCAAGCTGATCCGCGAAATCACCGTGTCGGCCCGCACTGGCGGAGGCGAGCCGGGCAACAATCCGCGCCTTAGGGCGGCGATGGACAAGGCGCTCGTCGCCAATATGTCCAAGGACACCATCGAGCGGGCCATTAAAAAAGGCACCGGGGCGCTGGACGGGGACAACTACGATGAAATCCGCTACGAGGGCTACGGTCCCGGCGGCATCGCGGTGATGGTGGATTGCCTCACCGACAACCGCCAGCGCACCGTGGCCGAAGTGCGCCACGCCTTCACCAAGGCGGGCGGCAATCTGGGCACCGATGGCTCGGTGGCCTATCTGTTCACCAAGCTCGGCATCGTCAGTTATCCCGCTGGCGTCGATGAAGACCGCCTCATGGAAGCGGCCCTGGAAGCGGGCGCCGACGATGTCGTCACCAACGACGATAACTCGGTGGACGTGCTAGTCAGCCCCGACCAATTTGAGTCGGTGCGGGATGCGCTGAACGGGGCGGGCCTCGCGCCGGAGAACGCCGAAGTCACGATGCGGGCCAGCACCAGTGTGGCCTTGGAACAGGACGACGCGGAAAAAATGCTGCGCCTCTTGGAGCGGCTGGAAGATTTGGACGACGTGCAGAATGTCTATTCCAACGCCGACATCAGCGAGGACATCCTCGCCAAGCTGGGCTAGGGGCGGACGTGGTCAGTGTGCTGGGGGTTGATCCGGGTTCGCGCTGCACCGGCTACGGCATCATCCAGGATGGCGCGAGAGGGCCGGTGCTAGTGACGTATGGGACCATCCGCACCGAAACGGATAATTTCCCCGAGCGTCTAAAGCAAATCTATGATGGCATCCACCGGGTTGTCCGGGAGTTCCGCCCGGACGAACTCGCCATCGAACAAGTTTTCATGTCCAAAAACGCCGATTCGGCCCTGAAGCTGGGGCAGGCCCGTGGTGCCGCGATTTGTGGCGGCATGGCGTCCGGGTTGCCGGTGTTCGAGTACGCCGCCCGGCAGGTCAAGCTGGCTCTGGTGGGGAAGGGCAGCGCTGAAAAATCCCAGGTTCAGCACATGGTTCGCTTCATGCTCGGCCTCAGCGAGGTGCTGCCCGCCGACGCTAGTGACGCGCTCGGCGTGGCGATGTGCCACATTCATCACCGCCAGACCCGGCAGCGAATGGCCCAAGCGGCGGCGGCAGCGGGGAAGCGGCGATGATTGGTTTTCTGCGTGGCGTGTTGGCGGCGAAGCAGCCGCCGTCCCTGTTGCTGGATGTGGGCGGGGTGGGCTACGAGGTGGACGCGCCCATGTCCACCTTCTACAAGTTGCCCGACGTGGGCGAGCCGGTGACGCTCTACACCCATTTGGCGATCCGCGAGGACGCCCACAGCCTGTTCGGTTTTATCTCTGAGGCTGACCGCGCTTTGTTCCGGGCGCTTATCAAGGTCAATGGCGTGGGCGGAAAATTGGCCTTGGCGATTCTGTCGGGGCTGAGCGCCGAGGAATTCCATCGCTGCGTGGAGTTCCAGGACACGGCCCGGCTGGTGCGCCTGCCCGGCGTCGGCAAGAAGACGGCGGAGCGGCTCATTATTGAATTGCGCGACCGTTTGCCGGAGTTGGGCGGTACGGTGACATTGCCGGGCGCGGGCACGCTGCCTATGCCTGCGGCCAGCCCGGCGGATGATGCGGTGAGCGCGTTGATCGCCCTGGGCTTCAAGCCGCCGGAAGCCGCCGCGCTGGTGCGGAAGGTGCCAGCGGAAGGGAAGAGCAGCGAGGAGATTATTCGGTTGGCGTTGCAGTCGGCGGCGAAGTAGGGGTTGGCTGTTGTGGAAATACTGCGGCTCATTTGGTTTGAAGATATTGTCGATAAGCTTCGTTGGAAGCATCAAGTCGAGGATGTTGAAGTTGTCGAAGTGTTGGAAAATAAGCCGAGATTTGTCCTTAAAGAGGCGGGTTTCAAGTCGGGCGAAGATGTTTTGCCGCTTATGGAAAAACCAATGCGGGGCGATGTTTAGGGGTGTTTTTCGTGTACACGAAGGATAAACGCGCCATCATCGTATCCGCCAGAGATTTAACAGAAAAGGAGAGGAATAAGTATGTCCGATAAAACTCCGGTTTCGATGGCTGGTAGCTATCAAGAGATTGGTGAATTTTGGGATAACCATGATTCCGCCGATTTTGGTGAACAGGCCGAGGTCGAGTTCAAGGTCGATATTGAGTCTCAGCCTAAATATTATTCGTTGGACAAGATACTCGCTTTGAAATTAGGTCGCCTTGCTAAGGCACATGGGGTCAGCGAGGAAACCCTGCTGAATCTTTGGGTCCAGGAAAAGCTAAATCAGTTGGGTTAATTACAAGTTTTGTGAATTTAGGGTAATTATGATGGCTATTCCAGCGTTAAAGCCCGCCACCTACGAAGATATCCTTGCGCTTCCGCCCAATCTGGTCGGGGAAATTATTTGCGGGCGGTTGATTACCCATCCGCGCCCGGCCCCGCGTCATGCGCGTGCGGCGTCCAGCTTGGGTGTGCGGATCGGTGGCCCGTTTGATCTTGGCGATAACGGTCCCGGCGGTTGGGTGATTTTGGACGAGCCGGAATTACATATCGGCGAGCATATTCTGGTGCCGGATTTGGCTGGATGGCGGCGGGAGCGGATGCCGCGTTTGCCGGATACCGCGTGGTTTGAGGTCGTGCCGGATTGGGTTTGCGAAGTATTGTCGCCTTCCACGGCCAAGAATGACCGGGCTGATAAACTGCCGATTTATGGACATTTAGGTGTGGGGTATGTTTGGTTGATTGACCCGGATACGCGGGTTTTGGAGGCGTACGAAAACCAACAGGGAAAGTGGTTGTTGATTCAGACGTGCGCGGGGGATCAGCGGGTGGCTATTCCGCCGTTTGAGGCGGTGGAGTGGGAATTGGGTGGGTTGTGGGCGGATTAACGAGGCGGAACAACCGTGATTAAGACGTTTAAGGCCGAGAATTACAAATCCATCAAGTCGCTTGAGCTGGAGCTTGGCCGGGTGAATGTGTTTATTGGAGAGAATGGGGCGGGGAAGAGCAATATTTTGGAGTTGTTTGCTTTGGCTAGTGCTGCCTTGGGGAATAAGCTTGATAATGAGTTTTTGGCTTCCAGAGGGATTCGGGTTACAGAGCCAGAATTAATGCGGCCAGTTTTTATAAGGTCAGACTCGTCGCTGCCAATATTGATTACCGTCACGGGGCATGAAGGGGATGATATATCCATTAAGTTAAACAATGAAAATTTGCCATATTCAAAATGGCATTGCGAGCTAGATGAGGTTTGGAATAGTAGGCTTTTAGCTGAAATTATAGATGATTACTTAAAAAAGCACTGGATAAACTATAATGAACCATCCGGTCGAGCAAGCAATGCAGCAGAATCAAATAAAATAAAAATTGAACTTGAGTTTCAAGAAGATTCAGAAGCGTTTCGCTTTGCGAGTCACAATATACAAAATATTCAGCACTTAAAAACCATCGAAAATCTTGTTGTATTTTCACCAGAAAACTCTGCTTTGCGAGTATTTGAACGCGAAAGCCAAATTGAGCCATTAGGAATTAAAGGTGAAGGCTTACTAAAACTCTTGTCCGTGCTATCCAAGGAAAGCAACGGCGAAACCTTCCAAGAAATCAAATCCTCCCTGCAAGTTCTAGGCTGGTTTGAAGATTTCAAGCTAGTCGATGGCGACACATTCTCGCCCAGCCGCATAGCTATTAAAGACCGTTATATCGAAGACGAAACCCGCTGGTTTGACCAAATGAGCGCCAACGAAGGTTTCCTGTTCCTGCTATTTTATTTCGCGCTATTCAGCACCAAACTGACTCCGAGTATCTTCGCGATAGATAATATCGACGCTTCCCTAAATCCCGCGCTGTGCGAAAAGTTATTAAGCGAATTAGTGCGGCTGGCAAAGAAGCACGATAAGCAAGTGCTGCTGACAACCCATAATCCCGCTACCTTGGATGGCTTGAATCTTGACGATGATGAACAGCGCTTGTTTGTCGTATCGCGGAGCCGATCCGGGGAAACCCGTGTGCGGCGAATCCAGAAAAAAGCTAGCGCCTCAGAAAATCAACGGCCCGTCCGGTTATCGGAAATGTTTTTGCGGGGCAGCTTAGGCGGCATTCCGAAAGGATTTTGACCGATGGCGTCCTTCATGCTCATCACCGAAGGGCCGACGGATCAGGAAGTTATCGAAGCCATATTGACCGGATATTTTGACGAAGAACCCGATTTCCCACTTCGTCGCCCCACACGCGATGCGACGGATACATCCAGACAAGGCAGCCCCGGCGGCTGGGAAAAGGTATTCGAGCATTGTGAAAACGGCGAAGATTTATTGCGGGAAGATTTGCTGGTCAATGATTACTTGATTATCCAAATAGATACCGACTGCGGAGAGCCTCAAAATTTTGGCGTGTCATTGACGGCCAACGGAGAAGATCGGCCCGTCACGGATATTATCTAGGATGTTAAAAGTCGAATTATTACCAAGCTAGGAGAAGCGTTTTATCGAGATTTTCAAGACCGTATTCTGTTCGCCATTTCAGTGCATTCGTTGGAATGCTGGCTCTTACCCTTGCATATCGTAAAACCCGCCAAGGATGCAGTTAAAAAATCCAGCCAAATTAAATCCTGCTCCGATAGACTGGATAGATACTTCAATAAACACGGCGGAACAATCTACAAGAAAGACGTGCCAACTTATCGGAAATTAGCCGATGGATTTTTAGATAAACGAAATATAGAAATGACCCGTGAGCGAAATGTAAGCTTTGACGTATTCATCGCATCGCTGCCAACCCTCCAACCAGGTAACTCCTCATGAATCATTCAATGTTCATAGATTATCCAGATTCCATGCCGGCATCGCTGCATATGTCGCGACAAGAGTTCGAGCGCGAGGCGCGTTTAGCCATGGCGGTAAAACTGTTTGAAACGGGCAAATTATCTTCGGGCCAAGCAGCGGAATTGGCCCATTTAACACGCCTCGATTTTATTCACGAGTTAGGGCGTTTCGGCGTGTCCTCAATTCAAATTGACGCGGACGAATTGGAGACGGATGTAGCCCACGCAATGAAAGCGTATGATCGTTATCAACAGCAGTCCGGCCATTAATCTGACGAGTGTTCTAGGCGACTTAGGCTTACTGACTGAACTGTATGGCCCGGTTATTATTCCCTATGAAGTTTTTACCGAATTAGCGGCTGGCGCTGACAAAGACGCAACAGCCGAAAAATTGTCAAAAACCCAAGGAATAACGATTCGAGATCGCCCCATTCACATTCCGAAATTCTTGAGAAATACCCTGGATTTAGGGGAATCCGCAGTCATCCAAACAGCACTGGACGAAGCAATTCCAACGGTAGTTCTTGACGATTTAAAAGGTCGCCGGATTGTAGCCCTGTCGGGATTAGAAGTTACCGGTTCAGCAGGGGTACTCATTCAAGCCAAGAAAGTTGGTCGGCTTGCCTCTGTGGGAGCGGCTTTGGCACAGCTAAAACAGCGGGGTACTTGGCTGCATCCATCTGTGGTGAACAGGGCGCTTGAGTTAGCCGGAGAATCACCCGTTTCCTCGCTTTAATCCCAGTTGAATTATGTCCACCCATCGCCTAATCACCCCCACCGCCGCCGCCCAAGACGAAGACGCCGTAGACCGCGCCATCCGCCCCAAACGCTTGGCGGATTACGTCGGCCAGAAGGCCATGCGCGAGCAACTGTCGATCTTCATCCAGGCCGCCCGCAACCGTCGCGAGGCGCTGGACCATGTCCTCATCTTCGGCCCGCCCGGGCTCGGCAAGACCACGCTCGCCAACATCATCGCCAACGAAATGGACGTCAACATCCGCCACACCTCCGGCCCGGTGCTGGAAAAAGCGGGCGACGTGGCGGCGCTGCTTACCAATCTGGAGGCGCGGGACGTTCTCTTCATCGACGAAATCCACCGCCTCAGCGCGGTGGTCGAGGAAGTCCTCTATCCGGCGATGGAGGACTACCAGATCGACATCATGATCGGCGAAGGCCCGGCGGCGCGGTCGATCAAGCTGGACATCCCACCCTTCACCCTGGTGGGCGCCACCACGCGGGCCGGGCTGCTCACTTCGCCCTTGCGCGACCGCTTCGGCATCGTGCATCGGCTAGAGTTCTACACCACCGAGGAACTCGCCCTCATCGTCGGGCGCTCGGCCAAAATCCTGGGCGTCGAAATGAGTCCCGAAGGCGCCACCGAAATCGCCCGCCGCTCCCGTGGCACGCCCCGCATCGCCAACCGCCTGCTGCGGCGGGTGCGCGATTTCGCCGAAGTGATGGCAGACGGCAAGGTCTCGGCGAAAGTGGCCGACAAAGCGCTGGAAATGCTCAAGGTGGACAAGCACGGCTTCGACCAGTTGGACCGGAAGCTGCTGGGTGCCATGATCGAAAAATTCGAGGGCGGGCCGGTGGGCCTGGACAATATCGCCGCCGCCATCGGCGAGGAGCGCGGCACCATCGAGGACGTGCTGGAGCCGTTTTTGATCCAGCAAGGGTTTATCATGCGGACCCCACGGGGCAGGGTGGCGACGCGGGCGGCTTATCTCCACCTGGGGTTGAAGCCACCGAAGACGCTGCCGACCAATGAGGAAATATTTTAGCCCCCGAAGATTTGCAGGCGGTTTTACGGGTATTACTTGAACTACATTAAGGCCGGATAAACAATAACGCATTTAACGGGGAATGGTTGCAATGATTAAACCCACATTAATAATAACCGCCGTGCTATCGGTATTTGTCACGAGCAATGTCACAGCGGCGGAATGCAAGCCTTATAAAAAAGCCGCCAATATGTATCAAATTGTGGATGACCAGGGCAAGGTGTTCTTTCTGGGTAGCCCGAATCATCCCGCGTGCAGCGATTTAATCAGCAAACGGATGGGCACCGAAAGAAAGCCAATAGAACAGCCACAAGCCCCCGCTCAACCAGAATCAAAATCCAAGAGACAGCATTAATAACTCAATATTGTCCATGGTTGCCTCTGAAGAAGCCCCGATACCCCTGGCTTTCCGCTGGCCGATCCGTGTCTATTACGAAGACACCGACGCGGGCGGTTTGGTCTATCACGCCAATTATGTCCGCTTCATGGAACGCGCCCGTACTGAGCGGCTGCGCGCCCATGGGTTTGAATTGGATGGATTACAGCGGGACCATGGCATTATGTTTGTGGTCCGCTCCATGGCATTGGACTTCCTTAAACCGGCTCGTTTTAATGAATCGTTGTGGGTGACGGCGGATATTGAGGAAACCCGCGCCGCCAGCATTTATTTCCGGCAGGCCGTGCTGCGGGGCGAGGATGAAATACTGTGCCAGGCGAAGGTGCGGGTGGTTTCCATCTCGGCGGAGACGCTCCGGCCTAAGCCGATTCCAGACTTGGTGCGGTGGAGTTTGTGAGGTATGTGTGGGCATTATCGAATGCGACTTGGCTTGAATTCCGCCTACTGGGGACAACAAAATCATGGAAAAACCGACTCCCCATTACCATCTGCGCGAAATCCAAGCGCAATGGTTACGGTGGCTAGTTTGCGGCTGACGAATTCAGCCAAGCTTGGAATCCGTAGTTTGGGTATGAAGAATGTCGACGCGCTGGGCGTGATCCAGGGATTGACGAGGCGGGATTTCTACAAGTCGATGACCACCCACGCCGATCATCGGGTTTGGCAGGATGTTTATCATGCGGAATGGCGGGGATTGGGCGTGTATGTCAAATTCCAGCAAGATGCGGACAGATACTTTTTCACGCTTTCATTCAAAGCTTTATAGGCTAGAAACCATGAGCGATGCCTTGATTTCCGATGGCAAACCCTGCCCCGTGTGCATGAAAGGCACTCTGCGGCGGGGTATTCAGCGGGTTACGATGGAATACCAAGGCCGGGTTTTCGAAGAGGATCAACCCGGCGATTGGTGTGATGCTTGTGGGGAAGGAATATTGAACGGGGAAGACCTTGAAGCCACGGAACCCGCTTGGCTGGCGTTCCGCGAACAGGTGGACCGGGAACAGGGCCGTAACTTGGCGCGTATTCGTCGCAAGCTCAAGCTGACCCAGATTGAGGCGGCCCGGTTGACGGGCGGGGCCAAGCACAGCTTTTCCCAATACGAGCGCGGCGTGGTGCGCCCGACGCCAGCGGTGGTGAACCTCTTCAAACTGCTGGATAAACATCCCGAAATGCTGCGCGACCTGAAAAGTTAGTCGCGGGCGTTTTTCCTTCCAATTCCATTGGGAATAACCCATCCCCGGCAGGAAAACTTTAAGACCTTAAGGTGTATTAATTAATGTCGTCCGATCTCTCAATCATTACCCTCATAAAAGAAGCCAGTCTCGTGGTCCAGATCGTCATGGCGATCTTGATCCTGGCGTCCGTGGTGTCCTGGACCTTCATTTTCTCGAAATACCGGGAAATCAAACGCGCCGAGGAAATCTCCGAAGAATTCGAGGAGCGCTTCTGGTCCGGCATCGACCTGGCCGACCTGTACCGGCAACTGACCAAGGAGGAATACGACACGGAAGGGCTGGAAAACATCTTCCTGTCCGGCTTCAAGGAATTCGCCCGGCTCCGCCAGCAGACCAACATCGGCCCGGACGCGGTGATGGAGGGCGCGGCGCGGGTGATGCGGGTGGCCCTCAACCGGGAGTTGGAGCGGCTGGACGAGCGGCTGCCATTCCTCGCCACGGTCGGCTCCACCAGCCCCTACGTCGGCCTGTTCGGCACCGTATGGGGCATCATGAATTCGTTCCGCTCGCTGGGCGCGGTCAAGCAGGCTACGCTCGCGATGGTCGCGCCGGGCATTTCCGAAGCGCTGGTCGCTACCGCCATGGGCCTCTTTGCCGCGATTCCGGCGGTCATGGCCTATAACCGCTATTCCACCGAAATTGGCCGACTCGCCAACCGCTACGAAGCCTTCACCGACGAATTCCTCAGCTTGCTCCACCGCCAGGCCCACACCCAATGAACGTATCCACCGGACGCGGACGCGGTCAGCGCCGTCGGCCCATGGCCGAAATCAATGTCGTGCCCTACATCGACGTTTCGCTGGTGCTGCTCATCATCTTCATGGTGACGGCGCCCATGCTGCAAACCGGCGTGGATGTGGAGTTGCAGGCCACCGAGGGCAAAGCCTTCGACCCCAGCCAGGACTTGCCCATCATCATCTCCGTCAAGGCCGATGGCCGGTTGTTCGTGGACGCGGGCAACCAAAGCGACGCGGAAGTGGGCGAGGCCGAGTTGCCCGGCAAGGTCACGGATGCGCTGGCGAAGAAGCCGGGGCTGGCGGTGCTGATTCGGGGCGATAAGAACGTGGATTATGGCCGGGTGCTGGTGGTGTTCGGCGCCCTGAAAAAAGCCGGCGTGGACGGCGTTAGCCTGATGACGGCCCCCATCGAAGAATGAGCGATTCCGACTTCAAGCGCTTCGGTGGCCCGCTGGCGCTATCGCTGGCGCTGCATATCTTGTTGATTCTGCTATTTGCCTATCAGTTCGACACCGCCAAGCCCACGCCGCCGCCCGATCCGGGCGAGACCATCAAGGCCGTGGCCTTGGACCCGGCGGTCTTGAAAGCCGTCCAGAACGCGAAGCAAGCCGCCGAGCGGGCGCGCCAGCAGCGTTTGGAACAGCAACGCGCCGCCGAAGCCCGGCAAGCCGCCGAGGCGGAACAACGCCAACAAGCGGAAGAACGAGCCAGGCAAGCCCAAGCCGAAGCGGCTCAAAAGGCCATCGTTTTGCAACGCCAGCGGGAGGAAGAAGCCATCCGCCAAGCCGTCGAGGCCAAACGTCAGGCAGAGGAAACGCGGCGGCAAGCCGAGCTGGAAGCCAAGCGCAAGGCGGAAGCCGAGTCCGAGGCGCGGGAGCAGCAGATCAAAAAGCTTGCCGAGCAGAAGCGTGAAGCCGCCGCCGAAGCCAAGCAGCGGGCCGAAGAAGACGCTCGGGAAAAGGCCGAACTCGAAGCCAAACGCAAAGCCGAAACCGAGGCGAAACATAAGGCCGAGTTGGAAGCCAAGCAAAGAGCGGAAACGGAAGCCCGCCGTGAGGCCGAGCGAGAAGCCAAGCAACAAGCCGAAGAAGAAGCCCGTCGCAAGGTCGCCGCCGAAGCCAAGCGGGAAGCTCAAGAAGATGCGCGGGAAAAGGCCGAGCAAGAAGCCAAACGCAAAGCCGAAACCGAGGCGAAACATAAGGCCGAGTTGGAAGCCAAGCAAAGAGCGGAAACGGAAACCCGCCGTGAGGCCGAGCGAGAAGCCAAGCAACAAGCCGAAGAAGAAGCCCGTCGCAAGG
>NZ_JBTEKS010000098.1:0-12737 GCF_054333355.1 Methylomagnum sp.
CATTCTCAAGCCCCACGCCGCTGACCTCGGCGTGCTGAGAAACCACCTTCAACAGAAGCTCAAGCAAGCGCCGGAATTCTTCCGCAACGCCCCCGTCATCGTTGATCTAAGCAATCTCGACCCCGACACCGAACGGCTGGATTTCCCCGCCTTCGTGGAAATCCTCCGGGACTTGGGGCTGGCACCAGTGGGGGTGCGCGGGGGCACCCAGATACAACACTACGCCGCCCAGGCCGCCAAGCTGGCGGTGCTCGCCGACATTAAATCGGAGAGTGCCCTGCCCCTGCCAGCCTCGCAGTCACAGGGCGCGGCCTCCAAGCCCGCCACGCCGCCGCCCAAATCCGCCGGGCCCACCAAATTCGTCAACCATCCCATCCGCTCCGGCCAGCGCATTTACGCGGCGGGCGGGGACTTGATCGTGCTGGCCCAGGTCAGCGCCGGTGCCGAAATCATGGCCGACGGCAACATCCATGTGTATGGCTCGCTCCGGGGCCGCGCCCTGGCGGGGGTGCAGGGCAACCTGGAGGCGCGGATTTTCTGTTCCGATTTGCAGGCCGAACTGGTCGCCATCGGCGGGCATTACAAAATCAGTGAAAACCTGGACGCGGACCTCAAAGGCCAATTGGTCCAGGTCTATCTACTGGATAACTCACTGATTATCGACAAACTCTGACCAACAGTTTTCTGAATCCTGGAGAGTCCTAGTGGCAAGAATCATCGTTGTGACCTCGGGAAAAGGCGGGGTCGGCAAAACTACCACCAGCGCCGCCATTTCCATGGGGTTGGCACTGCAAGGGCACCGCACCGCCGTCATCGACTTCGACATCGGCCTGCGCAACCTCGACCTCATCATGGGCTGCGAGCGGCGCGTGGTGTACGACTTCGTCAACGTCATCAACCAGGAGGCGACCTTGAACCAGGCGCTGATCCGGGACAAGCGTTGCGAGAACCTCTACATCCTGCCCGCGTCCCAGACACGGGACAAGGACGCGCTCTCCAAGGAGGGCGTCGAGCGGGTGCTGAACGAGTTGTCGGAGACCTTCGAGTACGTCGTGTGCGACTCGCCCGCGGGGATAGAGCGGGGCGCGAACCTCGCCATGTATTTCGCCGACGACGCCATCGTCGTCACCAACCCGGAAGTCTCCTCGGTGCGCGACTCCGACCGGATGCTGGGCATCCTCGCCAGCAAGTCCCGCCGCGCCGAACTGGGCCAGGAGCCGATCAAGGAATACCTGCTGCTCACCCGCTACTCGCCGCAACGGGTCAAGGGCGGTGAAATGCTGAGCGTGGACGACGTGCAGGAAATCCTCTCCCTGCACCTGTTGGGCGTCGTCCCCGAATCCAAGGCCGTGCTGAACGCCTCCAACGCGGGCACGCCCGTGATCCTGGACGACAAGAGCGACGCCGGCCAGGCCTATAAGGACGTGGTGCGCCGTTATCTGGGCGAGGATGTGACCCATCGTTTCATTGAAGAAGAAAAGAAGAGTTTGTTTGGCCGCTTGTTTGGGGGTTAGCCATGGGACTCATGGATTATTTTCGGTCGTCCCGGCCCTCCACCGCCGCCATCGCCAAGGAGCGCCTGCAAATCCTGGTGGCCCACGAGCGCTCCGAGCGCCACAAGCCCGACTACCTGCCCGCCCTGCAAAAAGAGCTGCTGGACGTGATCCGCAAATACGTGAACATCGAGCAGGACGCCATCACCATGACCATGGAGCAGGATGAGAACCGCGAGGTGCTGGAGTTGAACATCATCCTGCCCGACGAGAGCGACGCGAAGCGGCCCGCACGCCGTTGAGCCGCCGCCAAGATTTTTCCATTTGTTACGAGACCTAACCATGAGCTTGGAGTTGAACGAATCATCGGCGCCGCCGCCGGAAAAATCTGGGAATTTTTGAGCGGGAACGGCCCCGCCAGCGCCAGCAGGCTGGCCGAAGGCGCGGGGCTGGATAAGCACGACGTGCAGCGCGGCCTAGGCTGGCTGGCGCGGGAAGGGAAGCTGAGTGTGGAACGCAAAGGGAAGAACGAGTTCTTTAGCCTGATCCAGGAATAGGCCCGTAGGGCGGGCATGTACACATGCCCGCCACAATGGTTCGAGACAATAGTGGGCAACGACTCGTCCACGCCTTGCTTCATCCCCGCCAAACGACGGTAGACACGTCACCGCGCCCTTTCCCTCCCCGGCCCAAGCCGACCGCCTTTTTCGCCCTGCCCCCGTCAACCACCCGAAGGATTTGGGACATCAATTCAACCGAGGAACGAAATCAATGATCCTGGAAACCCTGAGCGCCATGCGCGATCTTGGCCGACTGCACGATATCGCGTCGATTTTGATCCGCTATGGCTTCGGCGACTTGGTGAAGCGGCTGGGCTTGGAGTCAATCCTGGAGCGCACGGGCAAGGCGCTCAACTGGACCCGCCTGGACGAATGGCTGCACCTAGACCCGCCCCAGCGCGTCCGCAAGGCCATGGAGGACATGGGTCCGACCTTCATCAAGTTCGGCCAAATCCTGGCGACCCGCGTCGATTTGTTCCCGCCGGACTGGATCGCGGAATTCGAGAAGCTGCACGACCGGGTACCGCCGCTGCCGTTTGAAACCCTGCGCCCGCAACTGGAAGAAGACTTGGGCGCGCCGGTCGCCGACGTCTTCGCCGAGTTCGACGAAACCGCCCTGGCCGCCGCGTCCATCGCCCAAGTCCACAAGGCCAAATTGCCCGGCGGACAGCAAGTCATCGTCAAAATCCGCCGCCCCGGCATCCGCCCGACCATCGAGGGCGACCTGCGCCTGTTGGAACGACTGGTCAGCATCATCGAGCGGGAATTCGCCGACGCCCGCCGCTTCCATCCCCAGGAAGTGCTGCGCCAATTCAAGCTGTCCTTACGCAACGAGCTGGATCTGCTCACCGAGGCCCGCAACACCGAGCGGGTAGCCAACAATTTCAAGGGCCACGCCCACATCGTCATCCCTCAGGTGTTCTGGGAATACTGCGGCGAGCGCATCAACGTCCAGGAATTCATCGCCGGAACGCCGGGACGGGAACTGTCCGGCCCGTTGGCGGCGGGCTTCGACCGCAAGCTGCTGGCCCAGCGCGGTGCCGACGCGGTGCTGAAAATGGTGCTGATCGACGGGTTCTTCCACGCCGATCCCCACCCCGGCAACTTCATCTGTGTGCCCGGCAACCGGCTGGCCTTCATCGACTTCGGCATGGTCGGCTCCTTGTCGGAACTGCGGCGCGGCCAAGTGGTCGACATGTTCAACGCCATCGTGGTCCGGGACGCGCCCACCATCGTGGAAGTGCTGCTGGACTGGGCCGACGACACCAGCCCCAGCACCGAGCGGCTGGTGTCGGAAGTGGGCATGTTCGTGGACAAATACCACGGCGTGGCGCTGCGGCAATTGCGCCTGGCGGAGATGCTCGGCGATATGGCGACCCTGATGCGCGACCATCAACTGACCCTGCCGCCGGACCTGACCATGCTGTTCAAGACCCTCGTCACCCTGGAGGGCATGGGTCGGCAGATCGACCCGGATTTCGACATCGTCAGCCAAGTGGCGCCCCTATTAGCTCGGGCCACGTTGGAACGGCACCGGCCCGAGGCGCTGCTCCGCCACGCGCAGCGCAACGTGGGCAATCTGATGACCGTGCTGAGCGCCCTGCCCCGCGATTTGCGCCGATTCATGCGACTGGTGCGGGCCGGGGCGGTCAAGGTCAGCGTGGACATGCACGAGCTGGCCCACTTCGGCACCTTGGTGGACCGCGCCGCCAGCCGGTTGACGGTGGGCATGGTCACGGCGTCGCTCATCATTGGCTCGTCCATCGTCATGACCGTCAGCGGCGGACCCACGCTGCTTGGCTTGCCCGCGCTGGGTGTGCTGGGATTCTCGGCGGCGGGCGTGGGGGGCTTGTGGTTGCTGGCCTCCATTTGGCGGACGTCGCATAGCGGAGAACGGTAGGCGTCCGCTTGAAGCGCGCCAGACATTGAAGGCGTGGGCGGGAGCCTCCATATCCCCGTCGTGGAGGGCCGACCAGCGCTAGGGGCTTATGCTTATTTGCGAATGGACGGCGGCGGGCTTAAATATCGCTCACCGTTTCCCTTCACTATTCTCCCGGCTTACAGAGTTGGGGGTGAATTGAATAAACAACTACAACACCAACACCAATAGGAATGATTGAATGGGCAGTAAGCTGTATGTGGGCAATTTAGGCGCGGCCATTGACGACCCTGAACTGGAGCGCCTGTTCGCCGACTACGGTACCGTTCACGCGGCCCATGTCGTGCGCGATCTCGGTACCGGCCAGTCCAGAGGATTTGGTTTCGTCGAACTAGACAATGAGGAAGAGGCGGAAGCCGCCCGCTCCGCCCTGCGGGATAAAGAAGTCGATGGTAGACGCTTGGTTATTAATGCGGCGCACTCGCCGCGCAATGGCACCGTAAAGAACCGGGGCTATCTCGGTAAGCGCCGGACCGGTGCGCGACCGCAACGCGAAGTATAAACAAGGGCCACTAATCGGCCGGGGATGTTTCACTCGGCCGAAAACATCGCATAAAGGCCGTAAATCAGGCCAATCCAAGCCACCAGCTTGATGATGGGCATCCCCATCAAAATCAACGCGCAAACTACCACCAGACCCGCGCCGCTCCAGGTGCTTTTTTCCGTGAGCCGTCCCAGCAGCCAGGACGAAGCAGGCTGACGGTGAGGTTTATTGGGGATTTCTTGCATGGTTCGATTCCCTCCGAGGCCATTGGTAAAGTAATGTTCTCTCCCCACGGGAGAGGGGTTGGGGTGAGGGCGATCAAAAGAAACCTTCCCTCCTCCGCCATCTATGGCATTCCACCCTCCCAGGTTCCGGTTAATACGACCCCAGGCCCGCGCTATTGGTTCGACCACCCGTCTACCCCGGCCCAAGACCAGCCATCTAAAACACAAAGTCGCCAATATAAAAATCAATTACTTAGGCTTAGCATACGTGTAAATACGTACTCATATTCGGAAGTTTCCGAATTTACGTGAAATAGGCCGATGGGTTTAATAACGGCGTCTTGAATGGCTTGGCTGTATATCGCGTCTTGAGGCTCGATCCAGGCCCGGCTTCTTCTGGGTATCTCGTTTTAATGGCGGTTATGGCTTCGATGGCTTGGGCCTTCATGCCACCGCTGGTCACATCGGCATTCAGTCCAGAATAGAAAAACATTCGGGGGGGCGGTCTGCCTGCCGCACACATCAGCATAAATCATGCACCCCGGCCTCTGTGCCGGGTTTTTTTTCAGTAAGCATTTATACATATTTCATACCGATCCCGGCAAAGGTCTAATAGTGCCCGTCCGACACGGAATAGAGGCTAACCCCCAAAGCTTCTACCGTCCGTTCGGATCAGGAAAATGGAAATTCCCGCTTAAGAGGCGCCGTTACGGAGATCGGGAGGCTGTATACCAGCCGCTGGGATGCGCCACCGGAACAAGGATGTTCCGATTTTTTTCCCCGCAATTCCTTTTTCCATCAGAAAGCCGTTCCGTTGTTCATTCAGAACGACGCGGACGTTTTTCGCGTTTTCATCTCCCCGCATGAACGCTTCTTATATCTTTAAGAAAGATTTCTTTCTTTTTTTATAATTAGCCCGGCGACAATCCGTGCATAAAGCTGATTTAAGCAATTAAACCAATAACTTACCGAGATTAAAACCTGTGCATAACGTACCCTCAAGGCTGTGTTCATTCTGTGGATAAGTTCGTCCGCTGAAGTCCGCCACCTTTTCGACACAGGTTGTACACAGCTTTTCCATGGGTTTTTCAACAGGGTTTTCCACTTCCATTGCAATGGGCCGGATCGGCCAGGCTCACCGTCCCACCCTGCCCCGTTTTTGCGGGATTGTCCTTTCAGGCTCCGCCTCCCGCCATTGTCCCGGTGCCAGCCCGGCCAGATTCCACGGACCCACCGCCCAGCGGATCAAGCGTAGCGTCGGATAGCCCACCGCCGCCGTCATGCGCCGCACCTGCCGGTTGCGGCCCTCCCGCAGTTCCAATTCGATCCAGGCCGTGGGGATGGCGGCACGATAGCGGATGGGTGGATCACGGGGCCACAAGTTGGCCGGTTCGTCCATGGCCCGCGCCTTGGCGGGACGGGTCGGGCCGTCGTTCAGCGTGACGCCGCGCCGTAGCTTTTCCAGCGCCGCCTCGTCCGGGACGCCCTCCACCTGCGCCCAGTACACCTTCGGCAGCTTGTGGCGGGGATCGGCGATGCGGGCTTGTAGCGGGCCGTCATCGGTGAGCAATAGCAAGCCCTCGCTGTCGTAATCCAAGCGGCCCGCCGGACGGACTTTTTCGACGGCGATGAATTCGGCCAGGGTGGATCGGCCCGCTTCACGGTCGGTGAATTGTGATAGAACGTTGAATGGTTTGTTGAATAGGATAAGCATAGGGGTTCGGTAACGTCCGGCTAGGTTCAAAGTTATCTAGTTAATCCTTTTTTTAACAGACAGTTAGGATTTATTCGGATTTCTTAGAACTTCCTTGTTACAAGCGCTAAATATGAGTAGAATTGTGAGAAGGCAAACGCTCACTCACGAAAAACGCCCGATTCCTACTCACATGAAGCTTACCGACACCAAAATCAAAGGCTTGCGACCGCAGGCCAAGCTTTACCGCGTAGCCGATTGCAAGGGGCTGTCCCTGGAAGTCACCCCGAACGGTAGCAAGCTGTGGCGCTATCGGTTCCGGCTCCATGGCAAGGCCAACATGCTTGCGCTTGGCGCTTATCCCGCTGTCTCCCTGGCGGAAGCCCGCAAGAAACGCGACGAAGCGGCGGAACTCGTGGCAAAGGGCGTCAACCCCGCCCACCACCGCAAGGAACGGACGGAGAACACCTTTCAATCCATCGCGGAAGAATACCTTACCGACCAAGCCGAGCTTTGGACGCCCCGCACCTTGAAGCAGCGGCGGGCGTTGCTCGAATCCCATATTTACCCCGCCATCGGCAATCGCCCTATCACCGCAATCTCTTCGGCGGATGTGCTGCGCGTCCTTCAAGCCATCGAGGCCGGAGCGCCCACGGTTGCCGTGTTTGCGCGTCAGGTCATCGGCGCTGTGTTCCGTAAGGCCGTCTGCACCTTGCGTGCCGAGTTCGATCCGTCCGCGCCACTCAGAGGCTCACTAAAGCCGCGTCACGTCAAACACCATCCCATCCTGCCGGGCGCGGAGATTCCCGCCTTCTTTGAGCGCCTGGACGCCTACACGGGTTATCCGACCACCCGAGCGGCGGCGGAATTACTGTGGCTAACCACCGTCCGCACGGCGGAACTGCTGGGGGCGCGGTGGGATGAATTCGACCTTGAGACGGGTTTATGGACCATCCCGGCGGAGCGTATGAAGATGCGGGGCGACCACGTTGCCCCCTTGGTTCCGCGAGCCGTGGAAATCTTGCGGACCCTGGAACCACTCACCCGGCGCACCGGCTTCGTGTTTCCGAACCGGGACGATCCCAAGCGGCCTGCTGCCGGGAATCTGTTGCTCAGGATGTGGCGTCACCTTGGCTATAAGGCGGGCGGGTTTTCGCCGCATGGCGTGCGTGGAACCTTTTCGACCTGGGCGCATGACAGCGGGTATCAGTCGGAACACATCGAGGCGCAACTAAACCACGCGGATAGGAACGTCACCCGAGCCAGCTACAACTGTTCGGCTTATTTGCAGCAACGGCGGGCGATGCTTGAAGCGTGGGCGGCGTACCTGGGCAACTTGAGGGGGAACGAGCGGGTTCTCCCGTTCCAGCGATCCGCCGCATAACCGAATCCTGAACCGGCGCGGGGAACGCCGGGAAGCCATTGGACGGCATAGCAACGGGCGCGGGGCGGTATCTGACCACCACCCCGAACCCTAACCACATGAACCAACCTTACACAGAGGTTAATCCCCATGGCTACAGCCAATTCTACACGCCGCGAAACCACCCACCCCTATTCCGCCCCCAGCCCTGCCGAGCGCTCACCGCTGGCGACGCTGATTAAGGCCGTGGGCGATTTGAAAGTGACGGGTTACGACAGCAACGACGCTGTGCGGCTCCACTGGAATACTGACCCGGAATCCTTGCGGCACTTGGAAAACTATACTCAGGATGCGCGGTATGTTGTCGGCTTGGGTATCGCCGCGCTTGGCGACTTGCTCTATACGGCGGCGGGGAATGAAGACGCGGGGAATATTGGCCGGGATACTTTGCAGAACACCGGGCTTTTGATTCGGTATCTTGCCGAGAGCCTTATCCCGCTGTCCGAGCTTGAGGAATCATTGAAAAATTCGACCGGGCAAGTAACCTAGTCGAGAGACCCACCACATAACCAATTAGCCAGCCCATAGCCAGACGAGGCGACAAGCGGGAATCCCTTCAACCGTTTGGGCTGGCTTTCTAATTTGAAGGGTTTTGCCTTGAAGGGGCGGTATGAATATCGGCTTTAATGAAGCCTGCAAACGGCTCGAAATATCTGATGCTGAGTTACTCAGATATATTGAGTATCTTGATGGAAACGGGCTTATATTCGCAGAATGCGTGCGCAGTTTTGCCGGACATCCAGACATAAAGCCTTGGCGGTCAGATGGGCACTGGACGATAAACCCCGCAGAAATGTACAGGCTAATATATGGTCTTGATGATAGCCTTATTGTTGAAGGGGTAGACGGAATTATAACTTATCGAAAAAGCTATCTTCCAACCTTGGAAATAAATGAAAAACTTTTTTCTGAGATAGGCAAAGAAATAATAAGGCAGCGAGATAAAAACAACAATATTCCATTTGAACCCCAGCCAGACAAACCTTATAGCCCAACATGGGGTTTACTTATTCGGGCATTAAACGAATATAACGATTGGGCTTGCAACCGCCGAAGAAAGCCAAATAAGACGCAAATCAAAGAATGGATTCATAAAGATTTAATGGAGAAAAAACCATCAAGAGAAAACGGTACATTTTGCCGGGAAGCGTGGGTTATTGGGCTTTTGATTGCTGAAAAATTTGGTGCGTCAGACAGCGAGTAAAAAACACATGCCACCTACGAAAACCCATAACTGGCGCGGAACTCAGGGGATTTAAAGATAAAAAAAGTCAAAACCTGACAGGTTTTTCTGTTACCTGACATCTTGCCTGACACATACACAATTAACCAATAATCGAGCCGTCCCTTTAATTACGTTGAGGTTCGGCAATGACTCAGGCAATGCAAGCGCTCACAGTTATTCAAATACTGCGAGCAACCGAAGTGTGCAAAGAATACGGTATCGGCAAAACCCTTTTGTATGCCAAGGGCGACCCAAAATCGCCATATCACGATCCGGCTTTCCCGGCTCCCGTTTCGCTTGGCGGGCGTTCGGTCGGATGGTATCGGCACGAACTCGAAGCATGGGCGATTTCCCGACCGCGAGTCACGCCAGAAATCAGAAAGACGAAAGCGGCACATGCGGTGGCAGGGAGGCGGGCGAAGCGGATGGAATCGGCACGAGCTTGAAGCATGGACGCCGCAAACACCCCGACCGGCGCGGAAACCCGCCGGAAAAAGAGAAGGCCGGGAAGCACTTTGAATGCCACCGGCCCTAAGTAAATCCACCAACCTGACTGGTGAACCACATGCAAAATTATACCCCGCAAACGGGGAAAGGGGCAGCTTTTGCCCGCGACCCAATCAACATCATCCTCCCACGCCTGGAAGGCTACGGCTTGCGCCGGCGCGGGCCGGACAAATGGGTTTTCCGCTGTCCGGTTCATGATGACCGCACCGCCAGCGCTGGACTTCGGGAAATGCCCGATGGGGCCATCCTCATTCACTGTTTCGCGGGCTGTTCCGTGGAATCCATCGTTTCAGCCATTGGCTTAACCCTGGCCGACCTGTTCCCGCCCCGCATCAACTTCGACCCCGAGAAACCCAAGCCCAAACCACCCCGGTTCACAGCGTCCGACCTGATCCGCACCGCTGCTTTCGAGTCCGGGATTGTCTCGTTTTGCGCCGCTGACATCCTGGCAGGTAAGCCCGTCCCCGAGTCCGATCTAGCCCGCATGGCACAGGCCATAGAGACGCTATCGGCCATTCACTTGGAGGTGAACCATGGGCATTGCTGATCGTGTTCAGGAGGACATTAAACGCGCCAAGGCGACGGGCGAGCGGTTGAGGGAAAACGGCGGAAAAAATCCCAGCCATAAAAAATCCTACACTTCCAACACTTCCAACACTGACGCGGCTTCCAACCTACACCAAGACGAAAAAATCCTACACCAAGGGGGCGAATCCTACACGGTGGGGGATGGCGAACTCGTTTACCGAGATGAGGACGGCAAGGCAAACCGCATCATTGAATCCGATGCGGCGCTAGTGCTGACCTGGGCCATGCGCGGGAAATTCGCCTATGCGGTTCAGGCGGCGGTTTGGCATGTGTTCACCGGCACGCACTGGCAACCGTGCGAATCCGCCGCAGAGGCCGAAAAATTCATCGTGGGGGCACTGTATACAGGAACATCACCCATCGGCTTCCGCCCTGGCTACATGGCCGGAATCATGAAAATCATGCTGGCGGCGGATATGTTGCCGTTGCCACCGGAGCCAGTTGGAAAGATACCCTTCCTCAATGGGCTGCTATCCATCGCGACCCGGCAGCTTGAACCGGCTACGCCCGAAAACGCGGCGACGTGGCGCATCCCGCACCACTACGTCACCGGCACGGATTGTCCCGTCTTCATGGCGTGGCTTCGATCCGCGACCGGCGGGGATGAGGGGCTGATTCTGCTATTGCGAGCCTTCATAAACGCCTGCCTGACTGGACGGGCCGACCTTCAAAAATTCCTGCACCTGCTTGGCCCCGGCGGCACCGGCAAGTCAACGCTCATTCGCCTGCTGTTCGCGATGCTTGGCCCGTCGAATTGCGCGAGTACCGACTTGCGGCGCTTGGAACAAAACCAATTCGAGACAGCCACCCTGTACGGCAAGCGCCTTGCCGCCATAACCGATTCCGACAAGTACGGCGGCGCGGTCAACGTGTTGAAGGCGATCACCGGACAAGACCCGGTAAGGAACGAGCGGAAGCACGTCCAGCAATCGGGCACCTTCATCTTTGAGGGCATGGTGTTGATAGCCAGTAATGAGCCGCTGGCGTCCACCGACTACACATCCGGCCTGGAACGTCGCCGACTGGTTATCCAGTTCGACCGGCGCATACCGCCCGAAGAAAAGGCCACGTTCCTGGCGGCGGGCGGGGAGGATCGACTGCACCGGGAGATTCCCGCCATCATCAATTGGGCGCTCGACCTCAGCCGCGAGGAAGTGACCACCACCTTCATGCACCCGCCGCAAAAGGCCGTCGAGGCCGCTTTCGAGTCGCTCACGGCTCAAAACCCGATTGCGGAATGGATCACTCACAGCATCATCCCGGAGCCGGGCGGCTGGGTTTCGGTGGGCGTCAAAAGTGAATCCCGCACTCCCGGCGGCACAGTCCTCTTTGAGGACGCTGACAGCAAACTCTATCCCAATTATTTGCGATGGTGCGGACAGAACAAACGGGAAGCCCTGGCCTTGCGGCGGTTCCGCCATGCCGTGGTGGACATGGTTAAAACCATGGGAACCGACGTGGTTGAATCCCGGCGCAGTGCCGGGCAAGGCATGACGGGTATTCGGCTTCGCAGAGATTACGAAGGCCCGCATCAATGGCCCGGAATGGCCGCAGTGCAGGATGAATCCTACACTCCTACACCTGCAAGTGTAGGAAAGAAAGCCCCGGAACCCGCGCCAGTGCAGGAAGTGAGGGAAGTGCAGGATTTTTGCCCGGAAATATTTGAAAACTTTCCGACAGACCCAGCCCCCCGCCGATGGGACTATCAGCATGGATGCTGGGTTGATGAGGTAGTTACCGATGGGGGCAACACCGAGACTACCGGCAACGGCGGGGACCGCGCCACGGGCACCAGGGCACGAACTGGGCGGTATTCCGCCGCACCGGAAGGACCGCCCCCGTTCGATGACCCGCTGACGTTCTGAAATGCCAAGGTACTTCCCCGCTGGGCGAACTGCGGGGCGAAGGCGTCTCGCGGTTTTTGGATAAATTTCACGCCTTATAGGTTGTTTTTTGTAGGAGAGCCAAATGGCATACAAAGTAGACCCGATTGACCTTGTTTTGCAGGTATGTAAAGAGCGCTGCCCCGAGATTCACGAAAGCCTTTGGGGCAAGCTGGAACGCCGGGCGCGTGTTGAGCTTGGGGGAGATACCCATTACATCCGCCGGAATTCAAACAATCGAATGTTGAATGAGCTGCGAGCCAAGCGCGACGACAGGGAACGGGAGCCGTCCGGCGGAATGCCGGAACGCATCGCTAATAACCACTTCAAAAAGGGAAGCCGATGATTCCCAGAGCAAAACTTAAAGCCCTGGAAACCGCCGCACATTGCCTTGACGCGGGTCAACCGATACCGCCCGACATTGCGGCGTGGCTGGCGGATGGGTTCCGCCGTTACTGTGTAACGCCGGATTCCGACCTTGATGGCGCTTTATTGCTGAAACCCGCCCCCGGTAAACCCTCGCCATGGAGCGAAGCCAAGCAGGCGCGGATCATTGAGTTATTCACCCGTCTCGCTCATTAGAGATGTTCCCAAATTATCATAAGTATATTGTTCACAATTGTTACTTTAAGGCTGTCAGGGTAAAATCAAGCAATATTTCCCTCAATCTTTCCTTAATGGCACTCCTACGATGATCTTTACCAGCCTCGACGACATC
>NZ_JBTEKS010000099.1:0-12650 GCF_054333355.1 Methylomagnum sp.
GTCGCGCTTTGGTTGTACGAACGGCTACCGATATACCCACCCCGGCGTTCGGCGTAAAAAAACCGCCATGGTTTACATCCACTTTCTGGACGGAATTCACGGACGACAATAATGAAAGTATTGATGACCACGGACGCGGTCAGCGGGATCTGGCAGTACACCATGGAACTGGCGCGGGGGTTGCTCCCCTATGGGGTGGAAATCGCCCTGGTCGTGCCGGGTGTGCCGATGACCGACGGACAACGGGCGGAAGCCTACTCACTGCCGAACATTGAGTTATTTGAAAGCCCCTACCAATTGGTGTGGATGGACGATCCCTGGCGGGACGTGCCGGAGTCCGGCGAGTGGCTATTGAACCTGGCCTGCCGCTGGAAGCCGGAGCTGGTCCATCTCAACGATTATCCCCACGGCGCCTTGCCCTGGCAGGTGCCGGTGCTGATGGTGGCGCATTTCTGCGTGCTGTCCTGGTGGCAGGCGGCGCGCCACCAGCGTCCCCCCGCCGCCTGGAAGGATTACCGGGACACTGTGGCGCGGGGGCTGGCCGGGGCCGGACGGGTGGTGGTGCCCACCGCCACCATGCTGGAGTCCCTGCGCCGCTTCTGCGAACCCCTGCCGCCCACCTGCTGCATTCCCTGCGGACGCCGCCCCGCCTTGATCGAAACGCCCAGCAAAGAGCCATTCATCCTCGCCACCGGACGGGTCGGGGACGAGGCCCGGAATATTCCCCTGTTGGCGCGATCCGCCCTGGGGATGCCCTGGCCGGTGTGCATCGCCGGGGAAACCCAGGGCCAGGCACCGGAATTCGCCAATGTGCATTGGTTGGGCAGCTTGGCCCCGGCGGAACTGGCGGATTGGCGGACCCGCGCCGCCATTTATGCCTTGCCCGCCCGTTGCGAACCCTTCGGCCTCTCGGTGCTGGAAGCCGCCCTGGCCGGTTGCGCCTTGGTGCTGGGCGATATTCCCAGTCTGCGCGAGGTGTGGGGCGAGGCCGCCTTGTACGTCAACCCCGACGATGGCCGGGGATTGCGTGCCGTGGTGCGGGCCTTGGCGTCCGACGCCGCCCTGCGCTTGGATTACGCCGAGCGGGCGCGGGTCAGGGCGGCCCGGTTCACGCCCCAGGACATGGCGGCGGGTTATTGGAAGGCTTATACGGAACTGGCCGGTCCCGAACCCTACCCCTACCCTATGGAAGCCACCCCGATGCCGCCCACCGTCTGGCGGCCGGGCGGGAAGGGCGCGCCTTCATCGGATGCGTTGCGGGAGATTTTGGATTGGGTGACGGAATCAGAGGATGGTTGATAGCTTTGTACAGTCATGGAAGCGCCGGGGCGCAAGACCCTGCACCCCGAATCTATTAGCAAACCCAAACGTATTCAGGAGGAATTGCCAATGAGCCATGAGTCGAAAAAGACCACCGACCACGAGCAAATCCGCCGCTGGGTGGACGCCCGCGAGGGCTGGCCCGCCACGGTTAAGGGCACCACCGGCAAGGACCAGTCGCCCGGCGTGCTGCGCATCGGTTTCACCCAGGGCAAGGAAGGCTCGTTGGAGCGGATTTCCTGGGAAACCTTCTTCGAAAAATTCGAGCAGCAACGGCTGGCGTTTCTTTGCCAGGACCAGACCCAGAGCGGTGAGATCAGCCGGTTCTTCAAGTTCGTGCGGCGGGATTAGGCGATGGCACGAACCCGCACCAGCGCCCGGCGTTCCCGCAAAGTAACCGGCAGTCAGGGCATCGCCGAGGAGCAGTTCTTTTACTTTTTCCTGCAATTGCGGAAGAGTGAGATACGGCGGATGGTGCAGTGCGCGCAAGCGCTTTACCCGGACGAACCGCCCGAGCGTCTGGCCCGCCGCCTCATCAATACCCAATGCGCCCTGTCCTTGATCGGCGGGGCGCTCCTGCATTTGCCGCAACGGGTGCCGATGGCTGGGAACGCCTTGAAAATCCTGGGGTTCGCGGGCGGGACATCGGTCATGAGCCGTTTGCACCTATACCTGATCCTGGAAATCGCCTTGCTGTACGGCCACGACATCGACCACGAAGCCAGGGTGCCCGAGATGCTGTCGGTGCTGGCGGCCTCCGGGTTGGCCGGTGCCGTGCCCTTGCTGGTGGACGTGCTGGACTGGCACCCCGCCGCCGCGATTCCCCTATCCGGCTTGACCGCCGCCGCCATCACGCGCTTGGTGGGGGAGGGGGCGCTTAGGTTTTACCGGGCGCAAAGTGAAAAAGTGGTGGAGACCGTCGCGATATAGGATTCGCTGGTTCCCAGGCCCCGGCTTCTCAGGTAAAGAATAACGATGCGGTTCCCCCCATCACCGCATCTGGCTTTCTGATACCTACCCGGCCTGAGCCTGCCGAACCTCTTCCACCTCACCCGAGGCTTCGGCGGTGCGTTCCACCAGTTGCTCCAAGCCCACCGGCACGGTCTTGACCTCCGAAGCCCCGTCGATCACATCCTCATCCACGACGCACTTCTGCACATCCGACAGCGACGGAATCTCGAACATCGGCTTCCGCAGCACATGCTCCAAGATGCTGCGAAGGCCACGGGCGCCGGTGTCGCGCTCGATGGCCTTGCGGGCCACCCGCTCCAACGCGCCCTGGGTGAATTCCAGGTCAACATTCTCGTAGGCGAACAGCTTCTGGTACTGGCGCACCAGGGCGTTCTTCGGCTCGGTCAGGATGCGGATCAACGCTTCCTCATCCAAGGGCTCCAGCGGGGCCAGCACCGGGAAGCGGCCAATGAACTCAGGGATCAGGCCGAACTGGCGCAAATCGTTGGGCTGGGTTTCGTTGAGCAATTCGTCCAACGCGGGTTTGTGGCTGGTGTCCACCGGCGCGGCGTGGAAGCCGATGCCGGTCTTGCTCGGCAGCAGCCGCTTCTCGACATGCTTTTCCAGCCCAGGAAACGCCCCGCCCGCCACGAACAGGATATTGCGGGTATCAATGATGACTTCCTCGGCGTTGCCCTCGCGGCGCTTGCCCTTCTGCGACACCTTCACCTGGGCGCCCTCGACCAGCCGCAACAGGGCTTGCTGCACACCCTCGCCGGAAATATCGCGGGTGTTGGTCGCCATTTCCGGGCTGCGGGCCAGCTTGTCCACCTCGTCGATATAGACGATGCCCCACTCGGCGCGGCCCACGTTGCCTTCCGCCACGTCCAGCAGCCGGGCCAGGATGTGTTCCACGTCGTCGCCCACATAGCCCGCCTGGGTCAGCGTCGTGGCGTCGGCCACCACGAAGGGCACGCCGACAATCCGGGCCAGGGTGGAAGCCAGCAGGGTTTTACCCGTGCCGGTCGGCCCGACCAGCAAAATGTTGGATTTACCCAGCTCGACCTCCGTGTGCATGTGGCTGAAACCGGCGTCGCCGCTTTCGTGCTTGAGGCGCTTGTAGTGGTTGTAGACCGCCACCGCCAGGATTTCCTTGGCGAGGTGCTGCCCGACCACGTAGCCGTCGAGGATTTCCTTGATCTTCGCGGGCTTGGGGATGGGTCCGTGCAATTCGTTGAGGATGCGCTTGCGCCCCCAGTTGGTCACGACCTGGTCGGCCAGCTTGACGCAGGCTTCGCAAATGGAGCCTTCGGCCCCGGCAATCAACGGCGTGGCGATGCTCTGTTCGACGCCGCAGAAGGAACAATGGGCGAGGCTGATTGGCCCTTGCGTTTTGTCGTTCATGGTTTGGCGCTCCTGGGGTGGTGGTGAGTAATTTCTTGCGTAGGGTGGGTTAGGCGCACGCCAAGGGAGGTTTGATAATGCCCGGCGGACTGCCGTGCGCCGTAACCCACCATGCTCACGCGGTGGGTTACGGCGCACGGTGACGACAACGGTAAATTCGAGCTTCCCGCAGTGTGCGCCTAACCCACCCTATATGGTTTTATTCGTTGTTATTCCAAACCCGCAATCCATTCCCGCCGCCGGTTCTCCCGCATCCGCTCGCGCAGCACCTTGCGGATGTGCGGCGTGGCTTTTTTCAGGGAGATGGTTTCCGGCGGGTGGATGGCTTTACATAGGATGAGGTGGAAACCTACTTCCGATTCCACCGGCTCGCTAAGCTGCCCTGCGTTCAATTCGAACAGCACGGCATCCAGCGACGGGAAAAGTTGGCCCCGCCGCACCAGGCCGATGCGTCCGCCGCGCATGGCGGTGGGGCATTCGGAATTCCTTTGGGCCAATTCCTCGAACAGCTTGGGTTTTTCCGTCAGCCGGGCCGCCAGCTTTTGGATTCGTTCCAGGGCGCGTGGGCGGGAGTTTTCCGGGAAATCGTCGTTGATACTGATGAGGATATGGAACGCCTCACGCCGCTCGGGCTGCTGGAAGCTCTCGAAATGGGTGTGGTAATAGATGCCGATTTCGGCCTCGCCGATATCCATGCGGTCCACGCCGGCGACCACCCGGTCGAGGATGGTGTTGACCCGGCATTGCCGCTCCAGCGCCCGGCGCAAGACGATTTCGTCCAGGTCGTTGGCGTCCATCGCATTGTGGAAGGCTTCCTCGTCGGCATAGCGCGAGCGGATTTCCGCCACGGCGCGTTCCACTTCCTCTTCCGGCACCACCACGCCCACGGCCTCCTTGGCATTGAGAATGCGCGTTTCGATAGCGTATTCCCGCTCGGCCTGCGCGGCGGCCTTGTCTTTTTCCTCGGGGGTAAGTTCAAAGGGCGGTTTGCCAAATAATTCCAAAGCCGCCCGCAGGCGGATGAAGGAGAGTTCTGGCGGGTTGGCCGTGATACTCATCGGGATACCTAAATTCACTAGGGCAAACCGACTCGGTTTTTAAAACCGAGTCGGTATTGGTCAATGTTCATCGGCGGAAGCTTCTTCCCGCGCCGAAAGCAGCGAACTCTCCGGCACCAGCAAGGTTCGACCGGGAAACCGGACATGGTAATAAACCTGATCGGGGGCGTAGTCGCGCAGCACCTTGAGGATTTCGCCATCCGCGCCCAACTCGGCGATGATTTCGCCTTCCACGGCCAGCTTGAGCTTGCTTTTCACCTTGTCGCGGAATTCAAAGCGGCTAGGCGCCCAGGGCGCGTCGGCGGCGATAAGCTCCTCCTGCCGACAGCCGACCATCTTTTGCTCATTCAGGAAATGCACCGAGTAGATGACTTGGTCCTGAAGGAAGGTGCCGACGTTCATGACGTAGCCGACACTGCCGCGCCGCACCAGGAACGCCCCAACTTCCAGGCCGGGATAAGTGCCATCGTTGCGGACGTTGCGGATCACCCGGACTTGGTCGCCATAGTCATAGCGCTGCGGGCGCTCGTCCTCGCCCTCATCGTCGTCCATGTAAGGCTCGCGGTCTTCGTCGTCTTCCATCGCCATGGCGGCACCTACTTAGGATTAAGCAGACCTTCGATAGGCACGAAGGTGGTTTGCGGTTCGGGCGGCGGTGGCGGGTTAAGCAGCGAATCGACCGACACGAAGGTTTCCTGCGGCTCGTGCATGTGGAACACCTTGAACACTTTCTCGGTCAGCGCGTCGGATTCCACAAAGTCTTGATACGCCCGTTGCAGCAAGGTTTTGTAGACGGCCCGCTTGGCCTCCTCATCCTCCGGCATCGCTTCGGCGCCCTTGGTCAGGTATTCGTTATAGCGTTGCAGGATATGCAGCCGGTTCACATGGACCACGGACGGGTCGTATTCCAGCGCGAAATAGTTGAGAAAATCCTCGGCGGATTCCAGGTCTTCCAGGTCTTCTACAAAGCTCATGGGATATTCCTCATTGATATTTCACACATTGGCTAATTTTCCGTAGGTCGGGCTTCAGCCCAATCCTCGCTGTCTGTAGGTTGGGCTTCAGCCCAACCCCCATCACCATAGCGTCGGGCTAAAGCCCGACCTACGGCCCGATCCGCATCGCCGTAAAGTCGGGCTTACTCCACAATCTCCAACCCCGGCTCCACCACATCCAATATTTGCTGGGCGCCCAGCCGGTTGTTGCTGTCCAGAGAAATCAGCTTCCGCAGCATTGCCTTGCCCTCCTCTTTCTCGCCCATCCGCAGCTTCACGAAGGCGGCGGCTTTCAGGCACAGCAGGTGAAAGCGCAGCAGCACCATGGAGTTTACCGCCGCCGTGGCGATGTGGCTCTCCTGCAAATCGCGCCAATCGGTCGGCAAGGCCAAATCGCGGGAGGTGATCGCCAGCGCCTTTTCGGCGATGGCTAGCGTCTCGCCCAAGCGGTGCTGGTAGTAATAGAAGCGATAAAGGCCCACCAGCACGGTCAGGGATTCCGGCGCCAGTTTCCACGCTTCCAGCAAGGGAGCTTCCGCCGTGCCCTCGCCGTAACCCTCGGAGGCTCTAGCAATCAAGGCCGTCACCTCTGGGTCCAGCGGCTCGTCGAAATAAAGCTCCTGCCCTTCAAACTCCATCAAGTCCATTACGCCGCCACCTCGCCTTTGGCGTGGTCGTGGCAGGTGCCCTCGGCCTCGCACTCGGCGCAGCTATTGGCCGCCACCATCGGTTTAATCTCGACCTTCTTCTGCTTGGCCTGTTGCCGCTCCATTTTATCCAGCCGCTCCACCAGACAATGCAGCGCCTTGCCCACCGGGTCGGGAATCAAATGGTGGTCCAGGTCGATGCCGGTCGGGTGCTGAATCTTCACGCCCTTGCGGTGAACGATGCGGCCCGGAATGCCAACCACGGTGCAGCAGGCCGGAACATTCTTATTCACCACCGAATTCGCGCCGACCCGGACGCTATCGCCCAGCGTAATCGGCCCGAGAATCTTGGCGCCCGCGCCGATCAACACGCCATTGCCCAGGGTCGGATGGCGCTTCTCTTTATTCCAGGACGTACCGCCCAGGGTCACGCCGTGATAGAGGGTGCAATCGTCGCCGACTTCGGCGGTCTCGCCGATGACGACGCCCGCGCCATGGTCGATGAAGAAGCGTCGGCCAATCTTGGCACCGGGATGGATGTCCACGTTGGTCAGCCAGCGGCACACGGCGGACAGCCAGCGGGCGGTGAATTTCCAGCCAGCGTTCCACAGCTTGTGGCTGACCCGATGGAGCAGCACGGCATGGACGCCCGGATAGGTGAGCAGGATTTCCGCCACGCTGCGGGCGGCGGGGTCACGGGCGAAGACGCAGGTCACGTCCTCGCGCATTCGGGCCAGTAAGGGCTGATCCATTTGAGCGCTACCCACGAATAGGCTTACCACGGCGCGGCGCTCCAGGCGGTTTTCCCCGGAATCGGCGGGCGCGGCACGAAGAAGAACGGCACGGCGTCGGATTCCGGCTTGGCTTGGCTGGCTTCCACCGGACGAGGTTGAGACAGCGGGGCCGGTTGGATGGCGGTTTCAGCGGTTGATTCGTGATTCATGGTCAGTTACCTCCCGTTAGGGGTTGGCAGAATCCCTCGCCTGCTTGCAGGCGACGGTGAAAAGCGTGCAATTCCAGCGCTTCCGGCGCCCGCTTGTGGCGGGCCGCGAATTGGCGAATCGGCCCGAGCAGCGCATTGGCGTCGCCACGACCCAGGTCGATGCCGAGTTGCGAGTAAGCATCCACCACCGCGCTGGTGCCGGAATGCTTGCCGAGAATGAACTGATGGCGGCGTCCGACGATGGCCGGATCAACGCCCTGATAATTGGCCGGGTCTTTCATCAAGCCATCGACGTGAATCCCAGCTTCATGACTGAACACCCGCTTGCCCACCAGGCTTTTGCGCCAGCCCACCGGCTCGCCGGAAGCGCGTTCGACGCGGGCGGACAGCTCGGGAAAGTCCCGCAAATCCACGCCGGTCTCAATGCCGTACAACTGCCGCAGAGCCACCACGACTTCCTCCAGCGCGGCGTTACCGGCCCGCTCGCCCAGCCCATTCACCGTGGTGTTCAGGTGGGTCGCGCCGCCCATGGCCGCCGCCAAGGTGTTAGCCGTGGCGAGACCCAAATCGTCATGGGCGTGCATTTCAATATCGAGATCGGTGTGGGCACGTAAGCGGCGGATGGTGTCCAGCACCCCGAACGGCTCCATGATGCCCACCGTGTCGGCGTAGCGAATCCGCACCGCTCCGGCCTGTTGGGCGGCGTCGGCCACCCGCAGCAGAAAATCGCGGTCGGCGCGGGAGGCGTCCTCCATGCCGACGCAGACGGTCAGGCCCAAATCCCCCGCTTCCCGGACCAGTTGGCCGATGTTCTCAAGCACCCATGCCGGCTCGCGGTTGAGCTTGCGGCGGATTTGCTGGCGAGAGACCGGAATCGACAGGTCGGCGAAATCCACACCCAGTCCCAGACATTCCCGGATGTCCTCACGGCGCATCCGCGCCCAGACCAACAGCTTCGCCTTGAGTCCGAGGCTGGCCAGGGTTCTGATTTCCTCCCGCTCCTTCGCGCCCATCGCCGGGATGCCGATTTCCAGTTCCGGCACACCGAGTGCGTCCAGCCGCCGGGCGATGTCGATCTTCTCGTCGAGGGAGAAGGCGACCCCGGCGGATTGCTCGCCGTCGCGGAGGGTGGTGTCGTCGATGGTGATGGTGCGGGTGGGGTTCATGGGGGCTTCAAATCACAGGAATATTCTCGTTCGGGCTTGTAGGTCAGGCTTTAGCCTGACCCACGTTGCCTGGAAGGATGGGCTAAAGCCCAACCTACAGATAGGCGACCCGGCAGATTGTTAGGCATACACTGGCGCAAACGCCTTCTCAGGCTCAGTCACCGGCCCGTTCTCGCCCCAATACGGCGAGAGCTTCCGCAACTGCGCGACGATGGGCGGCACCGTTTCAATCACCCGGTCGATTTCCGCCTGGGTGTTGTAGCGCGACAGGGAGAACCGGATCGTGCCGTGCGCGGCGGTGTAAGGAATGTCCATGGCCCGCATGACATGGGAGGGTTCCAGCGAACCCGAGGTACACGCCGAACCAGACGACGCGGCTATCCCCGCCTTGTTCAGCAGCATCAGAATTCCCTCGCCCTCGATGTATTCGAACGCGATGTTGGCGGTATTCGGCAAGCGGTTGTCCGGGTCGCCGGTGACGAAGCAATTCGGCACCTGGGCCAAAATGCCCGCTTCCAGCCGGTCACGCAGCGCCTTGACCTCGCGGTTCTCGAACTCGATGTGTTCCATCGCGATTTCGCAAGCCTTGCCCAAACCCACCACGGAGGCGGCGTTTTCGGTGCCCGCCCGGCGACCGCGCTCCTGATGACCACCGCGCAGCAAGGGGCGGAAACGGACGCCGCGCCGCAGGTACAGCACGCCGATACCCTTGGGCGCGTGCAGCTTGTGGCCGGAGACGGACAGCATGTCGATCTTGCTGTTCTTGAGGTTGATCGGCACTTTGCCGACGGCTTGCATGGCGTCGGTGTGGAATTGCACGCCGACCGAGTGGGCCATTTCGGCCATCTCTTCCACCGGGAACAGGGTGCCGGTTTCGTTGTTGGCCCACATCACCGAAACGATGGCGACGCTGGGGGTCAACAGGGTCCGGTATTCCTCCATATCCAAGCGGCCCTTGCCGTCCACCTTCAAGCGGTGGATGGTGTAGCCCTCTTTCTCAAGCTGGGCGCAGAGGGCCAGCACCGCCGGATGTTCCACCACGGTGGTTATGATTTCCTTGCGGTTCGGGAAGCATTTCAGCGCCGACAAAATGGCGGTGTTGTCGGATTCCGTGCCACAGGAGGTGAGCACGATTTCGGAATCATGCTCGGCGCCCAAGAGCACCTGTATCTGCTTACGGGCCTTGCTCAGCGCACGGCCCACGCCCGACCCGAAGCTGTGGATGGAAGACGGGTTGCCGAACTGCTCCAGGAAGAACGGGAGCATGGCTTCGACGACCTTGGGATCACAGGCGGTGGTCGCGTTGTTATCCAGGTAGATGTCAGCCATGGGCGGCCACCTTAACCAGTTGGTCCTGCGGCATTTTATCGGCGGGAATCACGCGGATGAATTCGCCCAGCTCTTCCATCAAGCGCTGCTGAATGCCGCCGATGGTCATGGTGGCCATGCCGCAGCCGGAGCAAGCGCCGATCATCTTGATGTAAACGATGTTGCCGTCCACCTCGACCAGTTCGGCGTCGCCGCCGTCCATACGCAGGTTGGGCCGGATGGATTCGATGACGGCCTCGATGCGGCGGATGCGTTGCACGGTGGTCAAGCCGCCCTTCTTGGCAGGCTCGGCGGTGGCAGCGAGGGGCAGTTGGTCCGGGGTGACAACGGGCGCGGGGGCCGGTTCTTCGGCTTTCGACACGGCTTCCGGGTCGAAGGCAATGCCCTGTTCGGCCAGCACCTTGGTCAGCACTTCTTCGATGCCTTCATGGCACGCCGCGCAGCCGCCGCCGGCCTTGGTGTAGAAGGTCACGTCCTGCACGGTGCGGAGGTTGTTGGCGCGGATGGTGTCCTCAATCATCACGGCGTCCACGGCGAAGCATTTGCAGATCAACGCACCTTCTTCGTGGTCGTCCTTCCACTCGACGCCGCGATAGTTGGCGACGGCGGCTTGCAGCGCCTCGCGGCCCATCACCGAGCAGTGCATCTTTTCCGGCGGCAGGCCGTCGAGGTAATCGGCGATGTCCTGGTTGCTGACTTTGAGCGCTTCGTCGAGGGTCATGCCTTTGACGATTTCGGTCAGCGCCGACGAGGAGGCGATGGCGGAGCCGCAGCCGAAGGTCTGGAAGGTGGCGTCTTCGATCACCTCGGTTTCCGGGTTGACCTTGATGGAGAGGCGCAGCGCGTCGCCGCAGTTGATGGAGCCGACGTCACCAACGCCGTTGGCGGCTTCCAGCACGCCGACGTTGCGGGGTGCGTAGAAGTGTTCTTTAACTTTTTCGGAGTAATCCCACATGGCTGATTTCCTCGTGGTGTCGGTGATTAAGCGGAGAAGGAGCTGCCGCAGGAGCAGGCGCTCTTGGCGTTCGGGTTGGTGAACTTGAAGCCGGAGCCGTCGAGGCTGTCCACGAAGTCGATGGTGGCCCCGGAGATCATCGGCATACTGGCCGGGTCGATGAAGACTTTTACGTCGCCGTATTCGACGACGGTGTCATCGGAGGCGGCGGTGGGTTCAAGCTTCAAGCCATATTGGAAGCCGGAGCAGCCGCCGCCGGTGACTTGGATGCGGAGTCCCTGGGCGGCTCCTTCGGAACCGCTGATGAATCGGTTTACGGCTTTGATGGCGCTGTCGGTCAAGGTAACCATTGAATTATCTCCTGTGGTGGGTGGGCGTGTTCTTTACGGAGACCTATCGCAACCCTTGTGCCATTTTGGTTCAATGGATTTAAGTGGCTGAAATTACAGGAAAATATTTTTTAAATCCGCACGAATTGAGGGGGCGGGATGGCGACAAAGGCGGGAGGGGGTTGTCGGGTTTGCGACAAAGGTGGGGATATATAAAGAAGAGGCTCGCTCCCACTCGTCGAGTGAGGGCAAGCGAGTATCCCGGCACGGCGTCAATGGCGTATATTCCCAGCATGAAAACCAAACCTTTAACCGTGGTCGAAACCCCCACCTACCTGCGGCAAGTGGCCGGAATCTGGTCGGATGAAGAACGGGCGGCATTCCTGGATTTCATCGCTAGAAACCCCGACGCAGGCGACGCGATACCGGAGACCGGGGGCGTGCGGAAAGTGCGCTGGGGTCGAGCGGGTAGCGGCAAACGGGGCGGGGTTCGGGTGATCTATTTCTTTTTTCACAGCAACGCGCCGCTCTATCTGCTCATGGCTTACGCCAAGTCGCGGAGCGAAAACCTTTCCCCCGAGGAAAAACGCTTAGCGCGTGACATCACGGCGGCACTGAAACATACGCACCGATCAGGCTGATCTATTTGGAGAAACCGATGAGCACCTTTGGCAAAGAACTGATTGAAAGTTTGAACGAGGCAAAAGCCTATGCGGAAGGCACTAGCACGGAAGCGAAAGTCCATGTGATCGAAGTACCCGATGTGCGGGGAATCCGTCAGCGTCTCGGCTTGTCGCAGCAGGAGTTTTCCAGCGCCTACCGCATTCCGCTGGCAACCCTGAAGAACTGGGAACAAGGCCGACGCCAGCCGGACGCGCCAGCGGCGGCGTATTTACAGGTTATTGACCGGAGACCGCAGGAAATCCGCGAGGCCTTGGCGGTGAACGGCGTCAGGTATAAGGCACCAGTTTAAATAGGCTAACCAGTTTGGCTTTTACCTGTTGGAATTCATCCGCCGTTAATGCGCCTAGCCTTCTTTCCAAACGAGCGAGGGGGATTGATTGAATTTGTTGCAAATGGAATGCGCCGACTTTTAAGAATGGCTTGGGAATCGGTAATTCCCAGCGATTATCACGAATAGCCGTTGTGTGAGGGATTATCACCGCCAACGCAAGTTCATTATCTGCGGGATACTCGCTCAGAATCAGGCAGGGGCGTATTTTGGCGGCTAAGCCAAGATCGACCAGCGACACCTCATCGGGCTTGAACTTGCTCATCTTCCGCCTCTAAAGCATCCAGCATTAAAAAACATTCGTCGGCGTTGCGGTTGTGATCTGCCAATAATTCAGCATCCTGCTCCAATTCCAGAAGATACCCCATAATGGCACGACGGTCTTGATGGGATAGGCGGGGAAGCTCGGCGAGTATTTCGGCTTTGCTCATGGGAATTCTCCTAAAAGCTATCTGATCGTTCCCACGCGGCGCGTGGGAATGCCGTCGGCCCGCGCGGCGGGCCGTGGCGGTGGCTAGCCGGCACAGCGCACCGGGAATGC
>NZ_JBTEKS010000100.1:0-12643 GCF_054333355.1 Methylomagnum sp.
CGCCGCGACGATCTCGCCCACCGACTTATCCTGCTCCACATACAATTCCAGAATCGCATCCAGCACCGGATAAGGCGGCAGCGAATCCTCGTCCTTCTGGTCGGGCCGCAATTCCGCCGACGGCGGACGGTCGATGACCCGTTGAGGAATGACCGGCGACAGGCTGTTGCGGTATTCGCAAAGCCGATAAACCAGCATTTTCGGCACATCCTTCAAGGGCGCGAAACCCCCGGCCATGTCGCCGTACAAAGTGGCATAGCCCACGCTCATCTCGCTCTTGTTGCCGGTGGTCAAAAGAATCTTGCCGGCCTTGTTGGAGAACGCCATCAACAGAATGCCCCGGCAGCGGGCCTGGATGTTTTCTTCGGTGATGTCCGGCGGCAGACCCGCGAAGCTCGGGGCCAACATGTCGAGAAAGGTGTTGAAAGCCGGTTCGATGGGGATGATGTGATAGCGGCAACCCAAAGCTTCGGCTTCCAGCACGGCGTCCTCGTTGCTCATGTCGGCGGTGTAGCGGGACGGCATGAGGACCGCCTCCACGTTCTCCGGCCCCAGCGCATCGGCGGCGAGGGCCAAGGTCAGGGCCGAATCAATGCCGCCCGACAACCCCAGCACCGCCCCCTTGAAACGATTCTTGGTGACGTAATCGCGGATGCCCGTCACCAGCGCTTTATAGACACTCGCCGTTTCCGGCAGCGGCTCGGCGAGGTCGCCGGGGATGGGTTCTACCGTCTCGCCGCACTCGAAATCCACCGCCGCCAGCACGGCCTCGAATTCCGGCGCCCGATAAGCCACCCTGCCCTCGCGGTCCATCACGAACGACGCGCCGTCGAACACCAGTTCATCCTGCCCGCCCACCAGATTGGCATACACCAGCGGCACCCCGGCCACCGCCAGCCGTTCCCACACCACCGCCTCGCGCTGGCTGGACTTTCCGGCCTGATAGGGCGAAGCGTTGATGTTCAGCACCAGCTTGGCGCCCGCCTCCGCCGCCTGCTCCACCGCGCCGGGCAGCCAGACGTCCTCGCAGATGGTCAGGCCCACCGGCACGCCGTTTAGATCGAACACGCAGGGCGCATGGCCCGGCAGGAAATAGCGCTTCTCGTCGAACACGCCGTAATTGGGCAGGGCTTGCTTGCGGTAGATCGTGTGGATGACGCCGTCGCGGATCACGGCGGCGCTGTTGTAGGGCATTCCGACCTGCGGCTCCGGGAAGCCGACGATGGCTGTGATGCCGTGGATTTGCCCGGCCAGCGCGCGCAATTCGCGCATCACCGCCGCCAGGAATTCCGGGCGCAGGATCAAATCCTCGGGCGGATAGCCGGATAGGGTCAGTTCGGGGAAGACCACGGCCTGGGCGTGCAGGCGGTCGCGGGCGTCGGCGGCGGCGGTTAGCACTTGGCGGGCGTTGCCGGCCACGTCGCCGACCAGTAAATCGAGTTGAGCGATGGCGATTCGGAGTTTCACGGCGCTTTCAAAGGTGAGTTATGACGATGGGCTATTGTCGCCCGAAATGGGGGGGCGGAACGAGGGGCGGACGCGCCTTGAATCTCTGGGCGGTCATGAAGCCAGTGGCATTGAACGCGGTCTAACCGGGAAAGCCAAGCGTAGGGCGGGCATGTATTCATGCCCGCCGGAACAACCCCGAGTCGCCATTTACGGATTCCAAGGACCAAGGAGAACCGCCGTGAGCCACACCCAATCCCCAAACCTGCCGCACGCCGACCGCCAAGACCGGCGCATCCAGGAATTGATCCACGATCCCTACCACACCAAAAAGAAGCTGGCCGAGCCCACCGTCTGCCCCGAGTGCGGCGCCGCTTACCACGCGGGCCGCTGGCAATGGCACGCCGCGCCCACCGCCGCCCATCACGAACTTTGCCCGGCCTGCCAGCGGGTCCGCGACCACTGCCCGGCGGGGTTCCTCACGTTGCGCGGCGAGTTCCTGGCCGGGCACCGGGAGGAAATCGAACACCTGATGCGCCATGTGGAGCAGAACCAGAAGGCCGAGCACGCCTTGCAACGGATCATGGGCATCGACGAGCCATCCGACGGCGGCTTGTTGGTGACGTTCACCGACCCGCAACTGGCCCGCGCGGCGGGGGAAGCGGTGCATCGCGCTTATCAGGGCGAGTTGGATTTCAATTACCAGGAGAACGAATTCCTGTTGAGGGTCGCCTGGAGCCGGTGAGTGGGTGCCCGTGGGAGCGGTTCCCAACCGCGACCGAACATCGGGCCGGGGCACGGGCGCGGTTAGAAACCGCTCCCACGCAGCAATTGATTAAGCCAGCAAACACCGGGAGTCAGTCATGTCGAACCTCAATCCAGCCTTGATTAAATCCATCCTCGCCGACTTGGAACAGGATTCCCGCGTCGATGCCCGCCATTTTCCCATCCGGGTGAAAGCAGAAGACGGGACGCTCGTGTTGGAGGGCACCGTGGCGGACATCGCGGCCAAGCGCATCGCCCGCCACATCGCCCACAGCCGCTCCCATGAAGCCCCGGTGCTGGACCGGCTGCGGGTGGCCGTGCCGGAATCCGAGGGGGCGGGCAAGTTGCGTGACGAGGTGGTCAACCTGTTGCAGACCGAAGCCGCGTTCAACACCTCTGGTTTGTATTTGCGCGATGGCGACCGGCTGGAGGCGGTGCGCGAGGTCCGCGACGAATGGGGCAATCACCGCGTCGAGATCGAAGCTCAGGACGGCACCGTGATTCTTACGGGCGAGGTGCTGAGCCTGACCCACCGCCGCATGGCCGAAGTCTTGGCCTGGTGGGCGGTCGGCTGCGAATCGGTCGAAAACCTCCTGCATGTGGTCCCGCCGGAACAAGAAACCGACGACGAACTGGCCGACGCGATCCGCATGGTGATGGAGAAAGACCCGCTGGTCCGGGCGGATCAATTGCAAATCAAGGCGCAACACGGCCAAGTGACCCTGGCGGGCACGCTGCTCAGCAACGAGGAGCGCTATTTGGCGGTGCAGGACGCTTGGTATGTGCCGGGCGTGCAGGACGTGGTGGATGGGATTCTGGTGGCGGGCTAGGAAGCAACACGAGCCTGACTCACTCTATATAAATTCTGATGGGCCATAAGCGCCGTTGACAGCCTATGGCCGCGTGGGTAGTTTTACCTGTTTGGCTTAGCCTGTCCCAACAGTCCGTTCGCCCTGAGCATGTCGAAGGGTTGTTTTGGCCTATAGGGACAGGCTGAGCCAACACGATTTCCCTTCGCCTCTCACACCCACACAGAGACCCGCATGGAAGAATTCCAACGCATCAAACGTCTGCCGCCTTACGTCTTCAACATCGTCAACGAACTCAAGGCGAAGGAACGCGCCGCCGGGGTCGACATCATCGACTTCGGCATGGGCAACCCCGACAAGGCCACCCCGCAACACATCGTCGATAAGCTGGTGGAGGTCGCGCAGAAAGGCACGGCGCACCGCTATTCCGTTTCCAAAGGCATCATCCGCCTGCGCAAGGCCATCTGCGGCTGGTACGAGCGCCGCTTCGGGGTCGACCTCGACCCGGATTCTCAGGCCATCGTCACCATTGGCTCGAAAGAGGGCTTGGCCCACCTAATGTTCGCCACGCTGGCGCCGGGCGATTCCGTGCTAGTGCCAAATCCCGCCTATCCCATCCACCCCTATGGCTGCGTGCTGGCGGGCGCCGACGTGCGGCATGTGCCGTTGATGCCGGGTGTGGATTTCTTCGAAGAATTGGAAAAGGCCATCAAGACCTCCTGGCCGAAGCCCAAGATGTTGATCCTCAACTTCCCCGGCAACCCGACCACCCAGTGCGTGGAATTGGATTTCTTCGAGAAGGTCGTGGCCCTGGCCCGCGAGTACAAGATTTGGGTGATCCACGACATCGCCTACGCCGACATCGTGTTCGACGGCTACCAGGCGCCCTCGATCCTGCAAGTGCCCGGCGCCACCGACGTGGCGGTGGAGTTCTTCACCCTGTCGAAGAGCTACAACATGCCCGGCTGGCGGGTGGGCTTCATGGTCGGCAACCGGGAGCTGGTCGCGGCGCTGGGCCGAATCAAGTCCTATTTGGACTACGGCACTTTCACGCCGATCCAAGTGGCGTCCATCACCGCGCTGGAAGGCCCGCAGGATTGCGTGGCGGAAATCTGCGAAACCTACCGCATCCGCCGCGATGTGCTGTGCGCCAGCCTGAACGGCGCGGGCTGGACCGTGAAGAAGCCCAGGGCCACCATGTTCCTGTGGGCGCCCATCCCCGAGCAGTACCGGCACATGGGTTCCCTGGAATTCGCCAAGAAGCTGCTGCTGGAAGCGCAGGTGGCGGTGTCGCCGGGGATTGGCTTCGGCGAGTTCGGCGATGACCATGTGAGGTTCAGTTTGATCGAAAACGAACACCGCACCCGGCAGGCGATTCGCGGCATTAAGAACATGTTCCGTAAGGATGGCGCGGTATAAACAGCCGGGGTTGGGAAACCACCAAGGCGGGCGGGAAACAGGCGGGGATGCTCGCTAAGCGCAGGGGAAAACCGAGCGTTGATCGAAAAGAAATGGTCGGTGTCGGTCGGTGGGTTGGGCTGGCGCTCATGCCCACCCTACCGCGCTGGAATTTCTTGGGGAAACAGCAGCGCCTCGTAATCCCGCGCTCCATGGAGGATGTGTATGACCTCTACAAAACCTTCGCCGACGCGGTAGAAAATCAAATAGTCCCGATGCGCACGACGCCGTATGCCGTGGCGCTCATAGCGCGGTATCAGCGGAAAGGCGCGGGGCATGTCGGCCAAGGCTTCGCAGTGGTCGAGCAACTCATCGAGAAAGGATGCCGCCCGACGGGGACTGTACTGGCTGATATAGCCCCCGATCTCGATCAGGTCAGTCTTGGCGGCATCAGTGATAACGACCCTCATGACTCGAACCGGCACCGCAACTCACCGCGCACGGCATCGATGTCTTGGACGCGCCCGGCCTCAGCATCGGCTAAGCCCCGGGCTATGGCGGTGTCGAGTGTCGCAAGGCTCTGCTCGCGGTCCATCCAGCCGCGCACGGCCTCGCGGATCACTTCGCTGTCGGAATCATAGGCACCCGTCCCGACCTTCTCGCGGATCAAGCGCGCCATCTCGGCGGGTAGGGTGATGGAAAGCTTTTCGGCGGTGGCTGCCATGGCGTCCCTCTGTTATTGGGTGAATGGAAGAATATCTTACTTGATATCACGAACCACAATGCCAATCACGCCAAGCTTTAAGGACAACGGCCCAAGCTTTGCGCGGCCAGTGCAAAGAACGAAACCCAAGATGCTCACTGCCCACTGGGCCGGGGAGAAAAAATCACTTACCTTAACGGCTTTGACCCGAAGCCTGGGAACAATAACAATCCGCCTTATCTCAACTTGCACGAGGACTTTCACTTGAAACCAGTAAAAATCGGCTTGCTCGGCCTGGGCACGGTCGGCGGCGGCACCGTCCGCGTACTCAAACGCAACGCCTCGGAAATCACCCGCCGGGCGGGCCGGGAAATCCAGATCGTCGCCGCCTCGGCCCGGGACTTGAGCCGCGCCCGCATCTGCGATACCGACGGGATTCGGCTCACCACGGATTCCTATTCCATCGTCAATGATCCCGACATCGACATCGTGGTGGAACTCATCGGCGGCCTGGACCCGGCCAAGGATTTGGTGATGCAAGCGCTGGACGCGGGCAAGCATGTCGTCACCGCCAACAAGATGCTCATCGCCCTGCACGGCAACGAAGTCTTCGCCAGGGCACAGGAAAAGGGCTTGATGGTGGCCTTCGAGGCGGCGGTGGCGGGCGGCATTCCCATCATCAAGGCGGTGCGGGAAGGCTTGGCGGGCAACACGGTGGAATGGCTAGCAGGGATAATCAACGGCACCTGCAATTTCATCCTGACCGAGATGCGGGAGAAGGGCCGGGATTTCGGCGATGTGCTGGCGGAAGCCCAAGCGCTGGGTTACGCCGAGGCCGATCCGACCTTCGACGTGGAAGGCATCGACGCCGCCCACAAGCTGACCATCCTGGCGTCCATCGCCTTCGGGATTCCGCTGCAATTCGACAAGGCTTACGTGGAGGGCATCAGCGGCATCACCGCGCTGGACGTGACCTACGCCGAAGCGCTGGGCTACCGCATCAAGCTGCTGGGTATCGCCCGCCGGGCGGTCGAAGGCGTTGAATTGCGGGTGCATCCGACGCTGATTCCTGAGCGGCGGCTCATCGCCAACGTCAACGGCGTGATGAACGCGGTGCTGGTGAAGGGCGACGCGGTCGGCCCGACCCTGTACTACGGCGCCGGGGCGGGCGCGGAGCCGACGGCGTCCTCCGTGGTGGCGGACATTGTGGATGTGGTCCGCGCCCTGACCGCCGACCCCGACAACCGCGTGCCGCATCTGGCCTTCCAGCCGGGCGCCATCACCGACGTGCCGATCCTCTCCATCGGCGCGGTGGAGACGGCCTATTACCTCCGCCTCAGCGCCGAGGACAAGCCCGGTGTGCTGGCCGACGTGACCCGCATCCTGGCGGACCACAGCATCAGCATCGAGGCCATCATCCAGAAGGAGCCGCCGAAGGGCGAAACCCAGTTGCCGGTGATCCTGCTCACCCACAAGGTGCGGGAACGGGAATTGGATGAGGCCATCGCCAAGATCGAGGCGCTGCCGACGATTGGCGGGAAGGTGAAGCGGATTCGGGTGGAGACCTTGGGTTAGACGAAAAGTGTTTGCCTAGCTACCACCCTTAACCGGCGCGACAGGTAATCGCACAATCATTCGTTAGGATTCGCCATGTTCGATTCAGAAACGCTGAAATATGCTGTCCCCGCTGTTGTTGCGGTGATTGGGTGGTTCGCGGCACATCAATTCAATGTCTATCGTGATCGTCAAAACAAACGTCGCGATTTACGTGTTCAGTTTTTGTTGGAGGTATATCGTCGTCTTGAGTCTGCGGCCAATCGAGAAGCAAAGACGGAAGCTCAGATGTTAGCGTTTGAATCCGCCGTTGCCGACATTCAGCTACTTGGCACTCCTGAGCAAGTTGCAGCGACGGTAAGCTATCTTCGGCAACACGCGGCTGGTCGTAGAGCACAAATTGATGAAGTTTTTCGGTTGCTTCGCCGTGACCTTCGCAAAGAAATTGGACTTTCTGGGAAGGTTGAAAATTCGGTAGTCTTCCGCTTCACCCGTGAGTCCTAACATTTCCTTCTGCAGGCGCTCTACGGAGACCGTCGTGGAGTCAGAACCAAGGCTAGGTTGCATCTTTGCAGAACTCCAGCAAATTCATTCGGCAAAATTCTGGGGTTTGCTCTTCAACCCAAGGTGCGGCCAGCTTAGCTGTGTGGATGAAGGAAGCTCGGTGGAGCTCGGGATAATGGAGTCCCTATCCTTCCAGATTCCGTAAACTCTATCCGGGCTACAGAGCTTGATGAATACACTCCACCAATATCGAGGCAACCAATATGGGTAGTCCTTTATATTGAGTGATTTGATATACCCATATTAAGCCAACCCCTCCCGGAGTTGGGCGTTGTAGTGATGAATGAAATACCAGAGGTTCTCCCGGAATTCATGTTATTTAAATACGCATATAAAACAATCGGTTAGATGAGATTTGCCGGTGTGGCTAGTGAACCAACGAAGCCCGAGGACGCTTCTCCAGGAGCAGCCGGTCGATCAGGTCCTTCTCCGCGTCCGTGACCCGCGGGTTCTTGGGGTGCTCGAGGAATTGCCGGGAGCACGCCTTGCACCGGAACTTCGGTGTGCCGACGCCGTTGGAGCCGTTCTTCACGATGACCTCGGAATGGCAGTGCGGGGCAGCGCATGGCCTTATCCTCATAAATACTTAGGCGACAAAATGAGGCCACTCGTTGTTCCATTGGGCAACCACTCAATATAAGGGACTACCGCCGTTTTTAGTGATTCCACACAATATCCGATTATGAACACAATCGCAGAACTTGAAACCGCCATCGCCCATTTGTCACCCGACGAGCTAGCTGAATTCTCGGAATGGTTCCAATCCTTTATTTCCAAGCAAGCGAACATCCAGCGCGATATTGAGTTAATCAATCGCCATGCCGATGAATTGAACCGGGAGGCCGAAGACGTAATTACCTACACGTTGCCAAGCCTTGAAGATTTCCGAAAGGACTTGCCGTGGCAAACCATCAGCGCGGGGGACTTTTGCCGAGAGATGCGCGAGGCGGAAATACCGCAAATTCCAGCGGAATTAATCCGATAATCCCAATCTTCAGGGATTTACCAGGAGGCATCATGCTCATCTTCAACCTCTCCCGCCCCACCCGCACCGCCGCCGCCCAAGTCCCGGAAGCAGCGGATAACCCCACCGACATACCCCCCGAATACCTCCGCCAAACCAAACCATTACTGCCGGAAGTCTCCGAATTGGACGCCGTGCGCCATTACACGCGCCTCTCGCAGAAGAACTTCTCCATCGACACCCAGTTCTACCCGCTGGGTTCCTGCACCATGAAATACAACCCCAAGGCGTGCCACACCCTCGCGAGCCTACCGGACTTCCAGAACGTCCACCCGCACGGGCTGGAACGCGGCGGACAGGGCACGCTGGCCTGTCTGTTCGACTTGCAGGAAATCCTCAAGGAAGTTACCGGCATGGCCGGGGTGTCACTGGCCTCGGCGGCGGGCGCACAGGGCGAATTCGCCGGGGTTGCCATGATCCGCGCCTATCACCGCCAGCGCGGCGACCTGGCCCGCACCGAAATGCTGGTGCCCGCCGCCGCCCACGGCACCAATCCCGCCTCGGCGGCCATGGGTGGCTTCACCGTGCGGGAATTGCCTGTGGATGCGGACGGCAACGTCGAGGTGGACGCCCTCAAAGCGGCGGTGGGTCCGCAGACGGCGGGCATCATGCTCACCAATCCGTCCACCTTGGGCGTGTTCGACCGGAACATCGAGGCTATCGCCGCCACCGTCCACGGCGCGGGCGGGTTGCTCTATTACGACGGCGCCAATCTCAACGCCATCCTCGGCAAGGTGCGGCCCGGCGACATGGGTTTCGATGTCATTCACCTCAACCTGCACAAGACCTTCTCCACGCCCCACGGCGGCGGCGGTCCCGGCGCGGGTCCGGTGGGCGTGGGCGAACGGTTGCTGCCGTTCCTGCCGCTGCCGGTGGTGGCGCGGGACGGCGAACGCTACCGCCTGCTGGACGAGACCGATTGCCCCGCCAGCATGGGTCGGCTCATGGCCTTCGCGGGCAACGTGGGCGTGCTGCTGCGGGCTTATATCTACGCCCGGATGCTGGGCCGCGAGGGTATGAAGCGGGTGGCGGAAATCGCCACGCTCAACGCCAATTACCTGATGGCGAGGCTGGCGGCGGCGGGGTTCGAACCGGCCTTCCCGCAACGCCGCGCCACCCACGAGTTCATCATCACTTTGGAAACGCTGGCGAAAGCGCGGCATGTCTCGGCGCTGGATTTCGCCAAGCGGCTTTTGGATTACGGATTCCACGCGCCCACCGTATACTTCCCGCTGTTGATTCCCGAGTGCTGCCTGATCGAACCCACCGAAACGGAAAGCCAGGAAACCCTGGACGCTTTCGTCGCCGCCATGACCGCCATCCTCAAGGAAGCGGACACCACGCCGGAAATCCTCAAGGCCGCGCCCCACACGCTGCCGGTGCGGCGGCTGGATGAAGTCAAGGCGGCCCGGCATCCCGACCTCGCCCACCAGCCCTGACAACCCGCCACGCCGATACCGTCGGCCCGGCCACGATTTTCATTTAACAACGCAAGGTAATAACCAAATGACGGCTCTAATCTGCGGTTCCATGGCCTACGACACCATCATGGTGTTCCAAGACAAATTCAAGCACCACATCCTGCCGGAGCAGGTGCATATCCTCAACGTGTCCTTCCTGGTGCCGGAACTCCGCCGCGAGTACGGCGGCTGCGCGGGCAACATCGCCTACAACCTCAAGCTGTTGGGCGGCGACGGACTCATCATGGCGACCGTGGGCAAAGACTTCACGCCCTATTCCCAATGGCTGGCCTATTGCGGGCTGAGCCAGGACTTCATCAAGGTGCTGGACAACAACTACACGGCCCAGGCGTACATCACCACCGACATGGACGACAACCAGATCACCGCCTTCCACCCCGGCGCCATGTCTTTCTCCCACGAGAACAGCGTGCCCACCCACCGGGGCATCAAGCTCGGCATCGTCTCCCCGGATGGCAAGGATGGCATGATCCAGCACGCCGCCCAGTTCGCCGAGGCGGGGATTCCGTTCATCTTCGATCCGGGCCAGGGTATGCCGATGTTTGACGGCGCGGAATTGTTGGCTTTCGTGGAGCAAGCCACTTGGGTGACGCTGAATGACTACGAAGCCCAGTTGATGCAGGAGCGCACCGGCCTGTCGGCGGAGGAATTGGCCCAGAAGGTGGAAGCGCTGATTATCACCAAGGGCGCCAGCGGCTCGCTGGTCTACACCGGCGGCGAAGTCATCGAAATCCCCGCCGCCAAACCGCAAGCGGCGCTCGACCCGACCGGCTGCGGCGACGCCTACCGGGCCGGGTTGATTTATGGCTTGCTGGAAGGGCTGGACTGGCCGACCACGGGCCGCATCGCCTCGTTGATGGGTGCCATCAAGGTGGAAACCCATGGCACCCAGAATCACTCCTTCACGCTGAACGCTTTCAAAGAGCGCTACCGGGAGAACTTCGGCGGCGAGTTTTAGTGGGAGTGGGCTTTAGCCCACGACCTACCCTCCTAATCGCGGGCTGAAGCCCGCTCCCACCTGGGAATCTCATGCAGCAACAGGGCGCCGACAATCAAGCCGGCGCCCGCCAGCACTCGCGGACCCACCGGCTCGCCATCGACCGCATGACCCAGCAGCAGCGAGAACACCGGCGCCACCAACGTAATCAACGCCACTTGCGTGGCGGGCAGATGCTTCAACACGAAGAAATACAGCGCGAACCCGGCGGTGGTGGCGATGGTGCCGAGATAGACAATCGAAGCCAGACTGGTGGGCGGCAACTGCTCAGGCCAGTTTCCGTCAGCCAGCCCCCACGTCAGCAAATACGCCGGTAACGATAGCGACAAGCTCCCCGCCACCTGCGCCAAGGCAGGCAACCGGGCATCAAGGCGTTTGAGCCACACCGAGCAAGCCGCTTGCAGCCACGCCGCCACCAACACCCCGCCGATTCCCCAAGCCGCGTCGGGTCCGAGTGCCAGCGCCGAGCCGAACATCGCAGCCAAGCCGCCGGCACCCAGCCCGTAAGACAGCAACCGCAGCGGGGTCAAGCTTTTTTCACCCAGCCAAATCGCCGCCATCAGCGCGGTGAGCAAGGGCGTCAGGCCGAACACCACCGACAGCCAGCCCGACGGGATGAACTGGGACGACCAATAGGTCGCCATCATGCAGCCGTAGATTTGCACAGAGCCCGCCACATAGCTCCACCGCGCCGTGCGATGGAACGGCAAAGGCCGACGCAGCACCGCCAGCAGCAGCCACACGCACCCGAAGCCGATGCCCATGCGGGCGGTCACGCCGAACAACCAGCCAGGACCGACGCCGCTCAATTTGATGGCGAGAGGCGTGGTGGACCAGAGCAGGATGACGAAGATATAGGCGGCGAGGACGCGCATGGAAGGGTGTAGGTGGGGTCAAATGGAAAGGGCCGGTAGGATACACTGCACCGACCTTACGATTTTTCAACGCTCTATAAAGTGGCAACGATGCAAAACACTTTACGACTCCTCGACATCATGGCCCGCCTGCGCCACCCGGAAACCGGCTGTCCGTGGGACATCAAGCAGGATTTCGCCAGCCTCGTGCCCTACACCCTGGAAGAAGCCTACGAAGTGGCCGACGCCGCCGAGCGGGGCGACCCGGACGACTTGCGGGAGGAATTGGGCGACTTGCTGTTGCAGGTGGTCTTCCATTCGCAAATCGCCAGCGAGCGCGGCCTGTTCGCATTCGAGGATGTCGCCGCCGCCATCGCCGACAAGCTGATCCGCCGCCATCCCCATGTGTTCGGCGGAACGGTGTTCGAGACCGACGAAGAGCGGCACAGCTTTTGGGAAAGCTCAAAGCAAATCGAGCGCCGCGAGAAGGGCAAGGCGGAACCAACTGAAAGCGTTTTGGACGGACTCGCCGGGAGCCTGCCCGCCCTGATGTACGCCCAGAAATTGCAGAAGCGGGCAGCCCGGCATGGCTTCGACTGGCCCGAGATCGGCGGGGTGTTCGACAAGGTCCAAGAAGAACTGGACGAACTGCGGGAAGCCCATGCCTCAATGGACGCGGCGCATATCCGGGAGGAAATCGGCGACCTGCTATTCGTGGTGGTGAATTTGGCCCGGCATGTGTCGGTGGATGCGGAATCGGCCTTGCGGGACAGCAACCGCAAGTTCACCCGGCGGTTCCAATACATTGAGGAACAGGTGGCGGCACGGGGCAAGGCCTTGGCCGAATGTACCTTGGGAGAATTGGATGCGCTGTGGAATGAGGCCAAGCAAAATCAAGCCAATCCGACGCTGCGAGGCATGGAGCGATGTGAAGCGAGCGAGCCGAGTAGTCCCCGGTAGCCCGAGTGCCGGGCGGATTCCCGGAGGGAATCTGCAAGGCCCACGACCGGGCGTAGAGCCATTTGTGGAGCCACGTCCCGATCCCCTT
>NZ_JBTEKS010000101.1:0-12610 GCF_054333355.1 Methylomagnum sp.
CTTTTAGATGAATATAAAATCAAGCTTGATGCCACCTATAAAGACATGGCTGTCAACTTCGACTTTCCCGAATTAATTAATCCTCCCAAGTTGGAAGTAATTCAAGACCTGGAGGTTGCTCTTGGGGGATATTTAGCACTAGAGGGAAGAAAACTGGTGTTCGTTGAGAAAGACGGCTATAAAATGGAAACGCCACTTTTAGCTGAGGGAATACGCAAACTCGCAATGCTGCCGTACTTCATCCGCCACGGACTCATTAAAATGAAAGGAGAAACCCTATTCTGGGATGAACCAGAAACCAACCTCAACCCCCGCCTAATTTCCAAGCTTGCCGAAGCCCTCGTCATTCTGGCCCGCAAAGGCGTTCAGATTATCCTGGCAACCCACAGCCTATTTCTCCTAAAAGAAATCGACCTGCAACTACAGCTAGCCGGAGAAACCAGCAAAGTTCCATCCAGATTTTTTGCCCTTTCGTTCGGGGATGATGGCGTGCAAGTTAGCTCGGGGAATAATCTAGTCGATATTGATCCTATTACCGCACTAGATGTGGAAATCGACCAGTCAGACCGCTACAACGAATGGTATTACCGGGCTTCCCGAGCGAAGTAAGAATAACTTATGCCGACGATTATCGAGGGAAAGCTGCTTTTTACCTTTCCAGACGACTGGCTGGTGGAAAAATATGATGAAACTGCTTTTTACCGGGATCATTTTCAGAAATTAGCCAGCAGTAAATGCGTCGATGTGGTGGCTTTTTCGCCGAGAGCGGAAAGCTTGTGGTTGATTGAGGCTAAGGATTACCGAATTAATGGCCGGGAAAAATCCATGGATTTATGCGCTGAGGTGGCCCATAAAGTTAGGGATACCCTCGCGAATCTTTATCTCGCCCAGCGACATCCAGAACTTAGCATCCACGAATTTGCCACAATGGCCGGGCAAAAACCGAAAATCCGGGTAGCCCTGCACATTGAGCAACCGAAAGTTCCCTCTAAAGTTAGACCGCCCGTCATAGACCGAAATAAAGGTCTACTGAAATTCCAGCAAATGCTGCGCGTGGTTGATCCTCATCCCTGGCTCTGCGAGATTGGCGCAATGCCGCTGGACTGCCCGTGGCAAGTGACCACTCTCGAATAACCCCCTTTTCCCGCCATGCCCCTCTACATCTACAAAGCCGTAAACCGCGAAGGCGAAACCATCGAGGAAGAGCGCGAAGCCCCCGACGAGGGCGCCCTGCTGCTGGCCCTGCAAGGTGACGGCCTGCTGCCGATCCGCATCACCCCGGCCAAATCGCGGCCCCTCGCCTGGCTGAAACCCGGCAAGCGCGGTGCCCGCGTCTCGTACAAGCAGGTGTTGCTGTTCACCCGCGAACTGCTGACCCTGTTGCAAGCGGGGCTGCCACTGGATCGGGCCTTGTCCGTGCTGCTGGACCTTACCGCCCGCGAGCCGGAATTCAACGCCATGATCGGCAAGATTCTCGACAAGGTGAAAGGCGGCGCTCAATTGTCGGACGCGCTGGAAGCCCAGGGCGGCGTGTTCTCGCGGTTCTACCTCAACCTCATCCGGGCGGGCGAAGCGGGCGGGGCGCTGGAAGTGGTGCTGGACCGGCTCTGCCAATTCCTGGAAAGCTCCAAGGAACTGCGCGACACCGTCACCACCGCCATGATCTACCCGGCCATCCTCGTCACCATGGCGATAGGCACCCTGCTGTTGTTGCTGACCTTCGTGGTGCCGCAGTTCACGGAAATGTTCGAAAGCGCCGGAAAAGAATTGCCCGTGCCGACCCAGATCGTGGTCGGTGCCGCCTCCGCCATCCGCTCCTATTGGTGGGCGGCGATCCCGGTGGTGATTGGCGTCACCAGTTGGGTGCGCTACCAGCGGGCCGACCCGGTGCGTCGCTTGACCTGGGACGGCTGGATGCTGAAATTGCCGCTGTTTGGCGAGTTGATCCTCAAGGTGCAGGTGGCGAGTTTCAGCCGCACCCTGGCGACCCTGCTCAGCAACGGCGTGTCGCTGTTGGCGGCGCTGTCCATCGTCAAGGAAACCCTCAGCAACCGGCTGGTGGCGGAGAAAATCGGCCTTGCGGTGGACAGCCTCAAGCGCGGCGGCGGCTTGACGGCACCCTTGATGGAAGCGGAATTATTCCCTTCCCTCGCCATGCAGATGATTAAGCTCGGCGAGGAATCCGGGCATTTGGCGGAGATGCTGGACCGGGTGGCGGTGGTCTACGACAAGGAGGTGAAGATCACCATCCAACGCCTCTTGGCCCTGTTGGAGCCGGTATTGATCGTGGGCATGGGCCTGATGATCAGCGGCATCATCGTCTCCATCATGCTGGCGATCCTGAGCGTCAACGATCTGGCTTTTTAAGGTTTCAGCCTCTCCGCCGGAAACGCCTCTTCTCGCGTGCCGCTCGAAGGGGCTTATTCCGGCCCACGTCTAACCAGGAAATGAAAACGCTCTAAGCGCCACAAAGCACGAATGGCAATTCCTTGCCCCACAATAGGACTCGCACATCGGCGGCGGGGATGGGAAAATCCCGCCGCACATCAATCCTTGGGCGCTTCCGCCGCCCGAATTCCACATAATCCCTCCGCAATCTCGCGGTAAGCTTCAACCCACTTTTTCAGCCATGGTTTCCAATATGCAGAAACATCGACGCACCCGGCGCGTTCAGCGCGGCTTCACCCTGTTCGAGCTGTTGGTGGTACTCGCCATCATCGGCCTCCTGGCCGGGCTGGTTGGACCGGCGGTCATGAGGCAGTTCGGCGAGGCCAAGCCGAAGGCCGCCCGCGCCCAAATCGAGGAATTGTCGAGCGCCCTGGATATGTACAAGCTGGACGTGGGCCGCTATCCGGCGGGCGATGAAGGCATCGCGGCCCTCGTCGAACAACCCGCCAGCGCCAAATATTGGAACGGTCCCTACCTCCGCAAAAAGAAGGTGCCGCTGGACCCCTGGAACAACCCCTACCACTACGTGTCGCCCGGCCAGCACGGCAAATTCGACCTGTTCAGCCTGGGCGCGGACGGCGCGGAAGGCGGCGCGGGCGAGGACGCGGACATCGCCAGTTGGGAATAAGCCCCGCCAGCGGTTGGGATCGGCGGATGCCCGTGGCACGCGGCTTCACCCTGCTGGAACTGCTGCTGGCACTCGGTTTGGTCGCCTTGCTCATGGCGCTAGCCGTACCCAACTTCGGCCCGGCCATCGCCCGCGCCCAGCTCACCTCGGCCACCCGCGACGTGGCCTCGGCGCTCCGCCATGTGCGGGGACAGGCGCTCATGCGGGGAAGAGACGCGGAATTCGAACTGGACATCAAGCGCCACCGCTACAAGGTGACGGGCCGGAACAAAGCCTACAGCCTGCCCGGTGGCATCGGGTTGAGCCTCTACACCGCCGAATCGGAAACCGTGGACGAGGGCACCGGGCGTATCCGCTTCTTCCCGGACGGCTCGGCCACGGGCGGGCGGGTCACGCTGGCGGGCGGCGGGCGGAAGCAAGTGGTGGACGTGAACTGGCTGACCGGCGAGGTGAAGATTGGCGAGGGCGCGGATGAGGATTAGCCGGGAGGAAATCCCCCCCGCCCCCCCTTTTACAAAGGGAGTAATGGGCGCTGGCCACCAAGCGGGCTTCTCCCTGCTGGAAATCCTGGTGGCCTTCGCCCTGTTGTCCCTGTCGCTGGGCGTCTTGCTGCGCATCTTCGGCGGCGCGGGACGGATCGCGGGCACGGCGGACGAATATTCGCGGGCCATCATCGTCGCCGAGTCCCTGCTGGCCTCGGCGGGCATCGAAGCGCCTTTGCAGCCGGGGGAAACCAACGGCAGCGTGGATGACACCTACCGCTGGACCCTCAGCGTCAATCCCTATCCCGTGGATGAAGCCTTGGCTGGCACCCAGCAATTGGGCTTCAAGCCTTACTGGGTGGAATTGAGCGTGGAATGGGGGGACATCGACGATCCCCGCGCCTTCGATCTGAAAACCTTGCGACTCCTGTCCGACACCCCCGGCATGGGCGGCGGGGCGGTGCGGCGATGAACAGCGGGCGGCGGTTCCGGGCCGCGAACGGCGGCTTCACCCTGATCGAAGTGCTGATTGGCGCGACGCTCCTGGCCGTCATGATGACGCTGCTGATGGGCAGCCTCCGCATCGGCGCCCAAAGCTGGGAGATGGGCGAGGAGCGCATGGCGAAGGCCAGCCGGATGTTCATCGTCGAGAACTTCCTGCGCTCCCACATCGAGAGCCTGCTGCCGGTCGCCGCCACGTTGAAGAATGGCGTGATGGAACCGGCCTTCCAAGGCAGGCAGGACACCCTCAGCTATGTGGCCCCGCTGCCGGAGCAGGTGAAGCTGGGCGGTTTGTACCGCTTCGATCTGTATATCTCCAAGGGCGAGAAGAAGGATTTGCGCATGGCGATCCTGCCCTACAACACCCTGCCGGATAAGGTCGACACGACCGAACCCCTGGACGACCTCGCCCTGCTGGAAAACATCGAGGAACTCAAGCTGGCCTACCTGCCTCGCCCGAATCCGGGCGGCGGCCTGAATCCATTGCAAGGCCAGAACCAGGACATCAAATGGTCCGACGAATGGCGGGAGAACCAGATGCCGGTCCTGATCCGCATCGACATCAAGCCAGCGGGCGAGGACGCCTGGCCGACGCTGTTGATTGCCCCGAAAACCTTGATGCTGCGTTAAGGCCATGGCCGGAACTAATTTCTCTCAGAACTCACGCAAAATTGCCGTTGACATGCCGTACGCCCTGAGCGGCGTCGAAGGGTCAGCCCGAACGGGAAGTTGCGTAAGTCCTGCCCCTGTTTCTTATGGCTCTCGCCGGGAAAAATCGCGGCCAAATTCCCAACGCGGCTTGGCCTTGGTGCTGGTGCTTTGGGTGTTGACCCTGATGACCATCATGGCGGGCAGCTACGCCCTGTCCACCCAGCGGGAAGCGGGCCTGTTGAGCCACGCCCACGAGCGGGCCAAGGGCGTGGCGCTGGCGGATGGCGGCGTCCATTACGCCATGATGATGCTGAGCCTCCCCGACCCGAAGCTCCGCTGGAAGGCCGACGGCACGCCCTACGCCTGGGAGGTGGAAGGGGCGCGGGTGCGGATACGCCTCTTCGACGAGTGCGGCAAAATCGACCTCAACGCCGCCACCGAGCCGACCTTGAAGACGGTTATTAACTTCGTCGTACACAACGAGGATCAGGCGGTACAATTGGCCCAGGCGATCATGGACTGGCGCGACGCCGATGATTTGAAGCTCATGCACGGCGCGGAAGCCTCGGACTACAAGGCGGCGGGCCTGAAGCAAGCGCCCCAGAACCGCAACTTCCTGGTGATGGAAGAACTGCGCGGGGTCTTGGGGATGACCCCGGAACTGTACCGCGCCCTGGAACCCTGGCTCACCCTCTACACCGGACAGGATGGGCTGAATCCCAATAAAGCCCCGCGTGAATTGCTCACGACCCTGCTGGGCGGCGACCAGTCAGTGCTGGAAAATTTTCTGCTGCAACGCCAATTGGGCAGCCAGTCGGGGGCGCCGCCCGTCCCGTTGCCGCCGGTGCCTGGGATAAAATTCCACGCCATGGGCGACTTGGCCTACACGGTGGAGTCCAGGGCGGAAATCCCCGGCCAGAGCGGCGGCGGCGTCAGGACAATCATCAAGCGGGGGCGCGGCGCGGACGGCTCCCCCTTCACGTATCTCACCTGGAAACCGAAAATCTCCACCGCCAGCAAGCCCGGCCATAACGATTCTTTGGAGCACCGTTAGGGATAACATCCTTTCGAAGGATGTTGTCCCTTCGCATAGATAACCCATGCTGAAACTCGATCAACCCGTCAATCTCGATGTCGCCAAGTTCTTCCGCTGGTGGGGCGGCGAACTGGCGTTCCTGGTGCCCGCCAAGCTGCTCAAGCTGCTGGGCGGGGCACCGGACTACCTGCTGCTGGGCAAGGACGAGCAAGGGCTTACCGCCACTCATCGCGGCCCGGACGGCGAGCGCCCCTTGGGCCGTTTCGCCCTGGACGAGTCCGGCGCTCAGGCGCGGGAGCAATTGCTGGCGGACAACCCGGAACTGGCCGAGGCCAAGGTGGTGCTGCGGTTGACCGCCGGGCAGGCGCTGGGTAAGACCCTCAAGCTGCCCCTGGCCGCCGAGGAAAACCTCGCCCAGGTGGTGGCCTTCGAAATGGACCGCCTGACGCCCTTCAAGGCCGATCAGGTGTATTTCGGGGCGCGGGTCGTGGCCCGCTCCACCGCCACCCGGCAGCTCAGCGTCGAAATGATCCTGACGCCCCGCGCCAAGTTGGACGCCCTGCTGGACGAACTGGCGACCTGGGGCTGGCGACCGGACAGCGTGGACATGGCCGGATCCGCCACGCCCGGCCTGCTCAACCTGTTGCCGGAAAAGTACCGGCCCGCCAAGAGCCGCTGGCCGCGCCTCACCAACATCGCGCTCAGCGTCGTCATCCTGTCCCTGCTGGCCGCGCTGGCCGTCCTGCCCATCCTGTCGGCCCGCTCGGAGGCGGAGGCGCTGGAAGAGCAGGTCCGCAAAACCGGCAAAATCGCCAAGGAAGTGGAAGCCTTGCGGCAACAGGCCGACAACCTGCTGCACCAGACCCGCTTCCTCCAGGACAAGAAGCTCACCGAGCCGGTGCTGGTGGACATGCTGGAGGAATTGAGTCGGCTCATCCCCGACAACACCTGGCTCAACGGCCTGCAATACAAGGACCGCCGGGTGGTGATGCAGGGGCAGTCGCCGTCGGCTTCCAAGCTGATCGAACTGCTGGAAGCGTCCGGCTATTTCAAAAACACCAGCTTCGTGTCGCCCGTGACCAAGGACACCGGCAGCGGACTGGAACGGTTCCAACTCGCCAGCGATGTGATCAACGGGAGGTTTTCTGAAAAATCCGCCACTGAAAGACCTGCTGCTCAAAAACCCGCTGCTGACTCAACCGGTTCGGATTAATAAATCCCGGCTGGCGGCGCTGGGCCTGCTGTTCGCGGTGTTGGCCGCGCTGTATCTGGCGGTCGCCGCGCCCTTGCTCGGCCTTTCCCGCGAGTACGCCGACAGCATTGAGGATTTGCAATTCCGCTTGCAGCGCCTGCAACGCATCGCCGCCGAGAAGAGTGGCCTGGAGGAGCGGCTGGCGAAAATCGCCGCCGAGGCGCAACAAGACGAGCGCTTTATGCAGAAGAACACCGCCGCCCTGGCCTCCGCCGATTTGCAAACCCAGATCAAGGACGTGGTGGGCCAGGCGGGCGGCGAGCTGACCAGCACCCAGGTGATTCCTGAGCGCACCGAGGAGAAGTTCACCCGCATCGCCGTCAAGGTGCGGATGAACGGCAGCACGCCGCAACTGCGCCAAGTGCTGCATAATTTCGAGTCCGCCCAGCCCTATCAATTCATCGAGAATCTCAACATCAGGCCGATCCGTATGCCGCGCAACCCCGCCGCGAAGAATCCGCAAATCCCCGACCGGCTCAGCGTCGATTTCGACGTGGTCGGCTACATGCGGGCGGAATGACATGGCGAAGCTATCCCGCGATTACTTGCTGCCCTCGATTCTGGGCTGCGTGGCGGCGGCGCTGGGCCTCGCCCTGGCCATTGAATGGGCGGTGCTGGCACGGCACCGCAGCCATGATTTAGCGCCGTCCCCGGCCAAGGCCGCCGTGGCGCCCGAAGCCGAGGCGACCGACGCGGGGAAGGAGTTCGATCTGCCCGAGGAGAACGAGTACGAGCAGATGGCCGAGCGCCCGCTGTTCATGGAGAACCGCAAGCCGGGCGTGGACGCCGCCGCCGAACCGCCGCCAGCGGTGCCGGTGGGACCGATGACGCTCAAGCTGATGGGCATCGTCTGGACACCTGAGGGCAAGTTGGCCTTGGTGGCCGACGCCAAGGGCAAGTACAAGCGCCTCAAGCCGCAGGACTCCCTGGACGGCTGGACCTTGGTGGAACTGGGCACGGATAAGGTGACGATGCTGCAAGGCGAAAGGCGCGAGGAACTGACCCTGCTCAAGAAGCGCCCCAAAGCGCCAACGGGAGGACCGCCACCCGTGCCGGGACAGCCCATGGCGGGGCAGCCACAACGGCCAGGGCCGGGACAACGGCCCATGCCGCCCGTGCCCATGCAGCCCGACGCGATGATGCCGGACGAGGAAAACCCAGACATGCCCGAAGACGATATGAACGGCGAAATCACGGACGAGGAAGCCGCCGACGAGGGTCAATGACGGAGCGGCTAGTTTTGTAGGGTGGGTTAGGCGCACGCCACGAAGAGGCCGATATGACCACCAGCGCCACCGTGCGCCGTAACCCACCATGCCGACCAGGATGGTGGGTTACGGGCGCACGTAACGCCCCGGAAAATCTACCGGGTTCGTGCGAAGTGCGCCTAACCCACCCTACGAATTGATTTCTAGTTTGCAGTACCGATTAAAGCCGGGACTGCCAGCGTTTAAGCACCAGGGAAGGGCTTTTTCGACACATTCACGACATCGATCCAACGAAAAAACCCCATGCACAAAACGATAACCCGCTTCGTGGCCCTCCCCCTGGTGGCCGCGCTGGGCTTCTCCGGTTGCGAATATCTTGGCCCCGACGCCGCGAAGAAAACCCAGTTGCCGGCCAACCTAGCGATTGAACGCACCAAAGGCCCGGAATCCCAGATTTTGCAAACCGAACCGCTGGCCGCCGAACCGCCCCGGCCCGCCGAGCGCTATCCCGCCACCGGCGGCCTGATCGGCGCAGGCTCGGTGGCCGACCGCCCCGCCCGCAAGGATGGCAAGTACACCCTGAATTTCGACGACGCCGACCTGAGCGAAGTGGCGAAGACCATCCTCGATGAAACCCTGCACATCAATTACGTGCTAAGCCCCAAGGTGACGGGCAAGGTGACGCTCCAGACCACCCGCCCCTTGGCTGAGGATGAGCTTATCCCGACCCTGGAAGGCTTGCTGCGCATGAACGGCGGCGTACTCATCAAGGACCACAACATGTACCGCATCGAACCCGACGCCAGCGCCCTGCTGGACGCGCCGGGCGCCAAGCTGGGCCTGTCCGGGCAGGGGATGCCGCCGGGCTACCAATTGCGGGTGGCCCCCCTGAACTTCGTCGGTGCCAAGGAGATGCAGAAAGTCTTGGAACCCCTGATGCCGCCGAAGTCCGTGGTCAAGGTGGACGAGCAGCGCAACATGCTGATGCTGGCGGGCACGGCGGAGGAGTTGGAAGCCGCCTTGGACACCATCCGGCTGTTCGACGTGGACTACATGCGCGGCATGTCGGTGGCGATCTTCCCGCTCAAGAACGTGGAACCCGCCACCATCGCCGAGGAATTGGACAAGGTGCTGGGCGACACCAACAAGGGTCCGCTGGCGGGCTTGATCCGGCTGCTGCCCATCGAACGGCTGAACGCCATCCTGGCCGTGTCGGCCCAGCCGCGCTATCTGGACGAGGTGGAAACCTGGATCGAGCGCCTCGACCGCTACACCACCAACCGGGCGGGCGGCATCCATGTCTACCGGGTGCAGAACGTGGACGCCATGGAGCTGGCCAACACCCTCAGCAACATCTTCGGCGGCGGTTCCGGCCAACGCGGCAACCGGCCTTCGCTGAGTCCCGGCGCGTCGGGTTCCCAGATCGGGGGCGGCGGTGGTTTCGGCGGCAGCAGCAGCAGTGGCGGCGGCGGCTTGACCAGCGCTTCCGGCGACATGGATTCCAGTTCCAGCAATTCCTATGGCTCCTCGGGCAGCAGCGGCTCCAGCTTTGGTTCCAGCGGAAGCTCCTCGGGGCTGGGTTCCAGCGGTAGTGGGTCCATGGGCGGTTCCGGCGGTGGCCTCGGGGGAAGCTCCTCGTCCGGGCGCGGCGGGCTGGGCGGCGGTGGCCGGGGTGGATTCGGCGGGGGCGGTGGCGGGTTTGGCGGCGGCATTGGCCGGGGCACCTCCGGCAGTCGGTCGCGGGGCAGTCAGGCGGCGGACTTGGGCAATGCCCGGGTGGTCGCCGACCCGTCCAACAACGCGCTCATCATCACGGCCCGCGCCCAGGACTACAAAGAAATCGAGGCCGTCATCAAGGAGTTGGACGTGCTGCCCTTGCAGGTGTTGATTGATGCCACCATCGCCGAGGTCCAGCTCACGGACGACTTGAGATACGGGATCAAGTGGTATTTCCAGCAAGGCTCGCAGGCGGAGTCCCTGTTCGGCAGTTCGATTGATCTGGCAAAGACAGCGGGCACCCTCGCCCAAGGCACCAGCTTCAGCTACGCCCTGGTCGCCAAGGATTTGCGCGTCTTGTTGACCGCCCAAGCCGACAAGAACAAGGTCAATGTTTTGTCTTCGCCCTCGCTGATGGTGCTGAACAATCAGGAGGCCACCATCAAGGTGGGCGACCAAGTGCCCATTCTCACCGGCCAATATGGCAACTTCAGCGGCAGCACCGCAGGCACGGGCGGCATCATCAACAATAATCCGGTGTACTCGTCCTTCAACTCGGTGCAGTACCGCGACACTGGCGTTATGTTGACCATACGGCCTCGCGTCAATGCGGGTGGATTGGTCATCATGGACCTTGAACAGGCGGTGGACGATGTGAAATCTCTCAAGACCGGGGACATCGCCTCGCCCACCATCACCCAGCGCCAGATCAAGAGTTCGGTGGCTGTCAACAATGGCGACACTTTGGTATTGGGTGGCCTCATCAAGGAAAACACCCAGAACAACCGCAGCGGCGTCCCCTTGCTATTCGACCTGCCCCTGATCGGCGACTTGTTCGGCTCGACGGAAAAGCTGCTCAGCCGCACCGAACTGGTGGTCCTGCTGACTCCCCGAGTGGTCGAGAACCGCGCCAAGTCCCGCGACATCACCAACGAGTTCCGCCGCAAGCTGACAGGGCTGTACGAAGCGGCCCCCCTCAAGACGGGAGTGCCGCCCACAGCCCGCTAGGGTTGGCTTTGGATTGTGGTCCCGCCTTGAGGCGGTTATCTGCCAGAGGGCGGGACTACGGACGCTTTAAGGGATTAGGACTTACGCAACTTTTGGCTCGTAGCCCCGCCCCTTCGACTGCGCTCAGGACAGGCTTCAGGCGGCAAATAACCGCCTGAAGGCGGGACTACGAACACTTTAAGGCATTGAATAACAAGGGCTGCGTAAGTCCTAATTATCCATCGCCAACCGCGTCGCGGGTGTTCCCAAATCGGGCCGACGCCACGGAATGGCTTAGCCGCTGATCCGCCCGCCGCGCTACATCCGCCGCCGCGAACGCAGTATCATCCCCGCCTTTGTCCCACAGCCCACAACTCCCTCAAGCCATGAAAATCCTCATCGTCGGCGGCGGTGGCCGCGAACACGCCCTGGCCTGGAAATCCGCCCAATCGCCCCAAGCCGAAACCGTCTACGTCGCCCCCGGCAACGCGGGCACGGCCCTGGAACCCAGCTTGGAAAACGTCCCCATCGCCGCCGAGGACGTGCCCGCCCTGCTCGCCTTCGCGCAAGCCCAGGGCATCGACCTCACCATCGTCGGCCCGGAAGCCCCGCTGGTGCTGGGGATCGTGGACCAGTTCCGCGCCGCCGGACTCAACTGCTTCGGCCCCACCCAGGCGGCGGCGCAGTTGGAAGGCTCCAAGGCGTTCTGCAAGGACTTCCTGGCCCGCCACAAGATTCCCACCGCCGAATACCGCACCTTCACCGAGGCCACCCCGGCTTTTCGGTACATCCGCGAAAAGGGCGCCCCCATCGTGGTGAAGGCGGACGGACTCGCCGCCGGCAAGGGCGTGGTGGTGGCCCAGACGGCGGACGAGGCGGTGCTGGCGGTGCAGGACATGCTGGACGGCGGCGCCTTCGGCTCGGCGGGACGGCGGGTGGTCATCGAGGAATTCTTGTCGGGCGAGGAAGCCAGCTTCATCGTCATGGCCGACGGCGTTCATGCCCTGCCCATGGCGACCTCCCAGGATCACAAGGCGCGGGACAACGGCGACCTCGGTCCCAACACCGGCGGCATGGGCGCGTATTCCCCCGCCCCGGTGGTGACGCCAGACGTCCACGACCGGGTGATGAACGAAGTGATCCTGCCCACCCTGCGTGGCATGGCGGCGGACGGCATTCCGTACACCGGCTTCCTGTACGCCGGGTTGATGATCAGCCCGGATGGCGCGGTGAAGGTGCTGGAATTCAACTGCCGGTTCGGCGACCCGGAAACCCAGCCCATCATGCTGCGCCTGAACAGCGACCTCCCGGCGCTGTGCCGCGCCGCGCTGGATGAAAGGCTGGATCAAGTCCAAGCCGAATGGGACGAGCGGCCCGCCTTGGGCGTGGTGCTGGCGGCGGGCGGTTATCCGTTTGATTACGCCAAGGGCGATGTCATCGAGGGCTTGCCGGAAGCGGAAGTGCGGGACACCAAGGTTTTCCATGCCGGGACCCAGCAAGTGGATGGGAAAGTCGTGACGGCGGGCGGGCGGGTGCTGTGCGCTTGCGCTTTGGGCGAGACCGTCGCGGCGGCGCAGGCCAAGGCGTATGAGCAGGTGGAGCGAATCCGCTGGAACAATGTCTATTACCGCACCGACATCGGCCACCGGGCCATTGGGCGAGCATAAGCTGGTGGGAGTGGGCTTCAGCCCACGACCAGGC
>NZ_JBTEKS010000102.1:0-12557 GCF_054333355.1 Methylomagnum sp.
TGATGCCAGTGGTCGAGGCCACCGACGGCGTGGCCCTGGAAGCCGACCATGTGTATGTCACCCCGCCCAACGCCAACCTGGTCCTGCTCAATGGCGTGCTGACCGTGCAGGCCGTCGGCGACGCCAGCCCGCGCCACAAGACCATCGACTTCTTCCTCCGCTCCCTGGCCAGCGACCAGGGCGGCCGGGCGGTGGGCGTGCTGTTGTCCGGCACCGGCTCGGATGGCGTGCTGGGACTCAAGGCCATCAAGGCCGAGGGCGGCATCACCCTGGTCCAGGCCGAAGCGACGGCCAAGTTCGACGCCATGCCCCGCAGCGCCATCCAGGCCGGGGTGGCGGATATGGTGCTGCCGCCGGGGGACATCGCCGGGGAGCTCATCAAGCTCAAGGGCCACGCCCCGCGCCTGCTCTCGCCGCTGGTCGCCTTCCAGACCGAAACGCCGCCCGAAGAATGGAACGGACTCCGCCGCGTCCTGGCCCTGGTGTGGGCGATCAGCCATGTGGACTTCTCGGCCTACAAGCAAAGCACCCTGCGGCGCCGCATCCATCGACGGATGGCGCTGCACAAGCTGGAACGGCTGGACCACTACGCCCGCTATCTGGAGGGGAACCCCGCCGAGACCACGGCGCTCTATCAAGACCTGGTCATCAACGTCACCAATTTCTTCCGCGACCCGGAGGTGTTCGAGGCGCTGAAGGAGGAAATCTTCCCCCACATCCTGGCCGACAAATCCGCCAACGCGGCGCTGCGCATCTGGATACCGGGCTGCTCCACCGGCGAGGAGGTCTATTCCCTGGCCATCGCCCTGGTCGAATCCATGGGCGAAAAGGGGGTCAACGCGCCCATCCAACTGTTCGGCACCGACATCAGCGACTTGGCGGTGGACAAGGCCCGCGCCGGTGTCTACCCGGACAACATCGAGTCCGACGTGACGCCGGAGCGGCTGCGGCGGTTCTTCACCAAGTGTGATTCGGGCTACCAGGTGTCCAAGCCGATCCGCGACCTGTGCATCTTCGCCCGGCAGAACGTGGCGAAGGATCCGCCGTTCTCCAACCTGGACCTCGTCAGTTGCCGGAACGTGCTGATCTACTTCGGCCAGGAATTGCAGAAGAAAGTCCTGCCGATGTTCCACTACGCGCTCAATCCCAACGGCTTCCTGCTGCTGGGCAACTCGGAAAGCATCGGCACCTTCGCCGACCTGTTCGCCCCGGCCCACAAGCGCCACAGGATTTACAGCAAGAAGAACGTCTCGGCCCGGCTGATCCTGGACTTGGCGCGGAGGGACCACGGACTCGACCAGCCGGGCCGGGTGGTCAGCCTGCCCGAGGGCATCCCCAAGAGCTTCGACCCGCAGCGGGAGGCCGACCGGCTGCTGCTGGACCGCTACAGCCCGCCCGGCGTGCTGGTCAACGGCGACCTGAACATCCTGCAATTCCGGGGCCGCACCGGCTATTTCCTGGAGCCGGCGCCGGGCGGGGCCAGCTTCAGCCTGCTGCGGATGGCGAAGGAGGGGCTGATGATTCCGCTCCACACCGCCCTCCACGAGGCCACCGAATCGGGCCGCGCCGTCCGCAAGGAGGGCGTGTTGTTCAAGGGCAACGGCGACGGCTACCGGGCCAGCCTGGAAGTCATCCCCGTCAACGGCCCGCAGGCGACCATGGAGAAATTCTTCCTGGTGCTGTTCCAGGATTTGCGCTCGGCCCACGACCCGGCGCCCCACCCGGAAACGGCCAGCGCCCCCGACCGGCTCCCGGCCCAGGCCGAGCGGGCGGGCGAGACCGAGGGCCTCAGGCAGGAGTTGGCGGCCACCAAGGAATATCTGCAATCGGTGATCGAGTCCCAGGAAGCCTTCAACGAGGAGCTGCGCTCGGCCAACGAGGAAATCCTGTCCAGCAACGAGGAATTGCAGAGCACCAACGAGGAACTGGAAACCGCCAAGGAGGAGCTGCAATCCGCCAACGAGGAACTCACCACCCTCAACGAGGAACTGCAAACCCGCAACGAGGAGCTGGCCAAGGTCAACGACGACCTGACCAACCTGCTCAACAGCATCAACGTCGCCATCGTGATGCTGGACCACGACCTGCGGGTGCGGCGCTTCACCCCCAGCGCGGAGAAGCTGTTCCGCCTGATTCCCACCGACATCGGGCGGCCCTTCGCCGACATCAACCCCAGGTTCAGCGTGCCCGACCTGGTGCCCTTCATCGGCGAGGTGCTGGACACCCTGGGCACCAAGGAGATCGAGGTCCAGGACAGCCAGGGCCGCTGGTACAACCTCAAGGTGCGGCCCTACAAGACCCAGGCCCACAAGATCGACGGGGCGGTGCTGGCCTTGATGGACATCGACGAGTTGAAGCAGAACCAAGCCCGCCTGGAGGAGACCCGCCGCCAAGCCCTGGACTACGCCGAGGCCATCGTCGGGGCGGTGCGCGAGCCGCTGTTGGTGCTGGACGGGCAACTGCGGGTGAAGGCCACCAACGATGCCTTCTGTCGGTTGTTCCGGGTGGCCCCGGACATCACCCGGGACCGCCCGGTGTACGCCCTGGGGGACGAGCAGTGGAACTCCCCCGCCCTGCTGAGCGCCCTGCGGAGCATCGCCACCGAAGACACCGTTTTCGAGAAACTGATGATCGAGCATGAATTCCCGGACCTCGGCCCGCGCCGGATGATGCTCAATGGCCGTCGGCTGGAAACCAAGGCCGGGGCGGAATCCCTGATCCTGCTGGCGTTCGAAGATGTCACGGCGCAAGCCAAATGAATGGGATGAGACTCCATGGACAAGAAATCGCTCAGAACACGGGCCGAGACGGAGTTGCAGGCCCGGATCGAATCCCTCGGACCGGACGCCGTGCGTGACGAGGCCATCGCGGCCACCCGCGATGAATTACGGGCGCTGCTCCACGAAATCCAGGTCTACGAGGCCGAACTGGAGATACAGAACCAGGAATTGCGCGAGGCCCAGGCCGAACTGGAGAAATCCCGCGACCGCTATGCCGATCTGTTCGATTTCTCGCCCCTGGGCTATGTCGTCCTCGACCCCAACGGCGTGATCCTGGAAAGCAACCTCACCGCCGCCGGCCTGCTGCAACGGGCGCGGGGGCGCTTGGTCGGCTATCCCCTGCTCACTTTCGTGGCGGCGGAGGACCGGCCCGTGTTGCTGGATCATCTCCGGCGTTGCCGACAGCGGGAAAAGCCAGCGGTCATCAGCGAGTTGCGGATTCTCAGCCGGGATGGCGGCAGCCGGCCCGTGGAGTTGTACAGCGTGGCTGAGTCCAGCGGCGGTCGATACCGCACGGCCCTGCGCTGCATCGTCGAACTGGAATTGCGGCGGGCGAGGGATGAATTGGAACGGCGGGTGGCGGAGCGCACCGCCGAATTGGAGACCGCCAACGCGGCGCTGCGGGTTGAGATCGGCGAGCGGGAGCGACTGGAGCAGGCATTGCGCCACCGCAACGAGGCGCTGGCCGAGGCGGACCGCCACAAGGACGACTTCATGGCGATGCTGGCCCACGAGCTGCGCAACCCGCTGGCCGCCATCGCCAACGCCGGCGAAGTGCTGCGGCGGCACACCCAGGCGCAGGCGCAGGACGACATCTGCGGCCGTGTCGCCCAGATCATTGGGCGCCAGGTCGTCCATTTCAAGGTCATGCTCGATGACCTGCTGGACGTGGCGCGGGTGACCCAGGGCAAGGTCGTGCTGAACCGGCAAGTCGTCGCGCTCTCCGACATCGCGGCCCAGGCGGTGGAGACCCATCGCGCCGCGATTGAGGCGCACGCCCATCATTTCACGGTCAGTCTGCCCGACCCGCCGATACTTCTCGACGCCGATTTCACCCGCTGCGTGCAGATCGTGGGCAACCTGCTCCACAACGCCGCCAAGTTCACCCCGCCCGGCGGCCGCATCGAGCTTGTCGTGCGGCGCGAGGGCGGCGAGGCGGTCATCCATATCCGCGACAACGGGGTCGGCATTCCGGCGGACCTCGTTGGCCGCGTCTTCGAGCCATTCACCCAGGAAGACCGCTCGCTGGCCCGCGCCTCAGGTGGACTCGGACTCGGCCTGGCCCTGGTCAGGCGCCTGGTGGAAATGCACGGCGGGCGGGTCGATGCGAGCAGCGGCGGCATCGGCCAGGGCAGCGAATTCACCGTGTGGCTGCCAGTGAGCGGGGGGCTTCCCGAGGCGGATTCAGCCTAGTGCTTCGTCAGCCCTGCAATGTGGCTTAGCGCGTCTTTCAGATGAATGTACGGGCCATTTCAAACCCCTCCCCGGCCCTCCCCTCCCCTTAATCAGGGGAGGGGGCAAAGCCCGCCTGATAAGGGGGGTTGGGGGGGTTAAAACGGATACTCGACGAAAACAGCTCTACGTGACTTTCGACGACTGACAGAACACTAGCCGGGATGGTCAACTGGCCGGCCCAAGCCGGTCCCCATCGCGAAGTTATCGGTGGCGGGGATTGGCCGGATTCGGCATGTCGTCGGTCATCCGGGGCACCGGCGTGATCCCGCGTCTGGCCCGCGATATTCACAAACCGGGATGCTGGCCTGTTCGCGCCACAAGGCGTGGCACATGCGCCGCCGGATACGCCGAAGCTCCGGCTGGTTGGCTCCGCGCAGGGCGCGGTTGTCGAGGCAGGGGGCGTGCTGGCCGGTGGCGGAGAATGGTTTCGGGCACCGGAAGTCCAAACCCAGCCCACTACGCCGCCATCCGCCGCCGCCAGAACGGGTAATCCTGATTCGCCCCGGCCTCCGCATAGCGCTGCCGCCATTCCGCCAGATACCGCCGCCTTGGCGAGGGCCACCGGGTTCTCGAAGTCCTCGCGGCGCGGGTTCGACACGATGGGATAGGTGGCGGGGAAATGGCCCTTGTCCTGGCCCACGGTGCGGAACTTGACGAAGTGGGACAGCTCGAATCCTCGATGACAACGCCGCGCAGCAATTGGTGGGCCGGGGTATCCGGTTCGCTGATGGAGTAAAGCCCCGTCAGACAGGCCGGGGTGGTGAATTCAACTTGGATGGCAAGTTGCGCGGCCTCTTGTAACGCCGTGCGGTCGCTGCTATCGCTCTGGATGCGCCTGAACAGGCCGAGCGCGCTGTTCGCCTGATGGTGCTGACTCATTTTCCCTCCGTTGATCGGAATGGCGTGGTGGATGGCTTATGCGCTTGATTTAAGCGAGCCTCGTTTGCCGGAATCCAGCCCACCGCCTTTGACAGGCTGTCGAAGGCGAGGCGCTCCGGTGCGCCGTAGTATGTTTACCCTGTAACATCAATACAAAGCAATATTACGGTTTTTGAATGATGTTGAGGCAGCACCGACAATCCATGGGTGGGGTGAGAGGCGGGCGGTTCCTGGAATGACCGCCCTGCCGGACGTGGCGATGTGGCCTTGGCGGTGAGCCAAGGTCACAAGACACCTGCAAATGTGAATATTCACTTCTTTCACGCCAATATTTACGTTGAAATAAGCCACCTGCTGCGATCCATTGCCAATCACGGGGCGTGGTGGACGGTTTTCGACGGCATCCATCTCAGTCCTGAGACTCGATGGCCGAGGGCGCGACGCGCAAGGCCGCGCCGCCTTCCGCCTGCTCATCCGGGGAATTCAACCCGTATCCAGCCTTGAGTAACCGCGAGGAGCGCATGGCCTCGACAGACGCGCCCATCGCCCATGTCCGGGAGAGCGGTTCCGGCCTAGCCTTTGAATCCAGATATCGGGGAGATCAAACATGGAATTCCTAGCCCACACCGAAAACACCAACGGCATCCCGCATTTGCTGCGGGATCATCTGCAATCCGTCGGCGCCCTCGCCCGGCACTTCGCCACGCACAGCAATCCGGCGCTAAAAGACGCCGCCTATTGGTCCGGCCTGCTGCACGATCTCGGCAAATACCGGGACGAATTCCAGCAATACCTCCGCAAGCAACGCGAACGCAGCAACGATACCCACCACGCCGTGTACGGTGCGGCGCTGGCCTTGGCGCGGGAAGGCTTCGGGTCGGCTTTCGCCATCGCCGGGCATCACGCCGGATTGCACGACAAAGGCGACCTGGAAAACCTGCTGCTCGGCACGAAATACCAGCCGGAACAGCGCGTTCCCCCGCTGGTGGCGCGATTCGAGCGGGAATTGGGGCGAATCCCGGAAGCCATCTCCGACCCGGCATTCATCGACAGCAGCCCGCACGCCATCGAGTTCTACGTCCGCATCCTGTTTTCCCTGCTGATTGACGCCGACCGCCTCGACACCGAGGCCCACGGCAACGGCTTCTGCCGCCTGCCGCCCCGGCTGGACGCGCCCGCCCTGTTGCGACGGCTCATCACCGCGAAGAATGAAAAAGCCAGCGACGGCGACCTCAACGCCCTCCGCAACCGCATCTTTCAAGCCTGCCTCGACCGGGCCAGCGAACCGCCCGGCTTCTTCTCGCTGACCGTGCCCACCGGCGGCGGCAAAACTTTGTCCGGCATGGCCTTCGCGCTGGCCCACGCCGCCCGCCACAACTTGCGCCGGGTCATCGTGGTCATCCCCTACCTCAGCATCATCGAACAGAACGCCGCGCAATACCGGCAAATCCTCGACCCGGACAACCAAGGCGTTGTCATCGAACACCATTCCGCCGTCCATCCGCCGGAAGACCGCGACGAAACCCGCCCGCTGTCGCCCTTCGGGCGCCACCCGGCGGAATACGCCGTGGAGAACTGGGACGCGCCGGTCATCGTCACCACCTCGGCGCAATTCATCGAGACCCTGTTCGCCAGCCGCACTTCGCGCTGCCGCAAGCTGCATAACATCGCCCGGTCGGTGGTGGTGTTCGACGAGGTGCAAACCCTGCCGTCCCACTTGCTGAATCCGTTGCTGAACGTGTTCCGCGAATTGAAGCGGCATTACGGCACCAGTTTCGTGTTCTCCACCGCCACCCAGCCCGCGTTCCGCCGCCGTCCCTTGTCGCTGGACGAAGGCTTCGGGCCGGACGAAATCACCCCGATCATCGCGGAAGACGCGGCTCAAACCATGTTCCGGCAACTCAACCGGGTGGCCTTCCGCCCCTTCCCGAAACCCGACGAGACGCTGGGTTGGGCCGAACTGGCCGAAGCCATGGCCGACCGGGACCAAGCCCTGTGCGTGGTCAACGTGCGCCGCCACGCCTTCGAGTTATGGGAAGCTCTGCGCGGCAGGCTGGACGAGGACCAGAAACCCAGCCTGTTCCATCTCTCCTCCGCCATGTGCGCCCAGCACCGCTTCGACAAGCTGTGGGCGATCCGCGCCCGGTTGCGTCATGGACTGCCGTGCCGCTTGGTGTCCACGCAATTGATCGAAGCCGGGGTGGATGTGGATTTCCCTATTCTTTGGCGGTCGCTGGCCCCTTTGGATTCCATCGTGCAAGCGGCGGGGCGCTGCAACCGGGAAAACCGCCTCAAGGACGAATCCGGCCAGCCGACACTGGGGGAGGTGATCGTCTTCATACCCGAAAAACACAGCCTGCCAGCGGGTATCTACAAAACCGCCACCGGCCTAACCGCCACCCTTTCGGAAAATTTGGAAGTCCTTGCCTTGACCACCGACCCGGATTTATTCGAGCGGTACTTCGACCAGCTTTATCAACTGACCCCCACGGATCGGGAAATACAAAACGAGCGGGAATTACTGCACTTTCGCAAAGTGTCGGAAATGGCCCGTGTCATCGACGATGATACCCAAGCGGTTATTGTTCCGTATGGCCGGGCGGCTGACATCATCAATGAAATTAGAACCCGCCCCCAAGAAAAAGGAAAACCCCGGATTACCCGCGACGATTTGCGGAAGCTGCAACGGTTCATGGTGAATCTGCATTCCCATGATTATGTGAAATTAACCAAATTCAAAGCCTTCCGGGCTTTGTTGCCGAATCTCGATATTCAGGTTTTAGAACCGGGCTGGTATCACGATCAACTCGGACTATTGATAGATCAACGCCCCACGGAGGATTATTTGATATGAGTGATAATTTGGTGACGATACGGGTGTGGGGCGATTATGCCTGTTATACCCGCCCGGAGATGAAAGTAGAGCGGGTGAGTTATCCGATGATGACGCCTTCCGCCGCGAGGGGAATATTCGAGGCGATATTCTGGGAGCCGGAAATCTATTACTTGATTGACGAGATTCGAGTCATCAAACGCGGCGATTGGTTTTCGTTCCGGCGCAATGAAGTCATCAGTGTAATTAGCTTGGATAGTGCGAAAACCTGGATGAAATCCCCGGACAAGGTTTCGCCAATTCAGGCGGGTGGCGGTGCCCCGGATGGCACGCAACGCAATATGCTGGCTTTGCAAGGCGTGGAATATCTGATTACCGCCGAAGTGAACTTATCGGGGCTGGGCAGCCGCCATAACCTGAAGACCTATGTCGAGGAAATCAAGCGGCGGGCACGCACCGGCAAGTGTTATCACCGGCCCTATCTCGGGGTACGTGAATTCGCCTGTGATTTTGATTTTGAAGAAGACGCTGAAACCGCGTTTGAACGCCGCCGGGAAGAACTTGAATCCGGGTGGCGGGGTTATGACGAAAATCTCGGCTTGATGTTATATGACGTATTCTCCCCGGAAGCGCGGATGCACGGTTTCCGCTGGCTAGCAGATGGCGAACACATGGCTGATATTCGCGCTCATCCCGAACGAGTGAAGAAAGGCAAAACCGGACAAACAGCACCACGCACGGTCGGCCAATTGGTGAAGCCGGAAGCCTTATTCTTTTTCGCCGATGTTCGAGATAACCGGCTCGATTGTTATCCGACCCGCGCCAAATTCGCCCGCCGTCCAACTCAGGGGGAATAGTCATGTTATTGAAGCTATTAAATGATTTCGCGGAGTCGCGGAATTTACTTGGGAATTTGGCATTCGAGGAGAAATTAGTAAGGTGGGTGATCTCACTAGATGAGAAGGGTGGACTTCTAGGACAAGGACCGATTGATACAACTGATTCTAATAAAATATCAAAATCATTCTCTTGCCCGAGAATAATAGGTGATACCAACTCAGGCAAAGTCGCTGACTTCTTAGCCGATGGTGTTGATGGAATATTTGGTTTAAGTCCATCTCCAAAAAAAACCAAAAGACCCGAAAAAGTTGCTTGCTAAAAAAGAGCATTTGTGGGAACAAATAAAAAGCTGCCAAGAAGCCACGCAAGACGAATCTTTACTAGCGGCTTTGGCTTTTTACGAAAGCTTGAATAATAAAGCGCCAAGCTTCCTTGTAATGGAGGATGATATTTGGTTCGTTGTTTCCTCAGATGGGGGTAAAAGAAAACTTGGCAATGACGAATTTACTTTCAAGGTTGGGGATAGTCTTATATTGGAGAACGAAGAAGTCCGCAACTACTGGAAGGACAAATTTAATCAAGAGAGGAATAAACACCTCGATGAAGGCAGTAAAGATGAATCGACTTTTGGAATGTGCTTAGTCACAGGGCTATACGCGCCAATTGCCAGAACACATAATCCAAAGATTCAAGGCGTTCCAGAAACTCAGGGCAGCGGTGCTAAGGTAGTTTCCTTTGAAAAGTCTTCACCAAGTTTCTCCTCTTTTGGCTTTAAGCAGAGCTTTAATTCGCCTATTTCAGAGGACGCGGCTACGGCTTATTGCGTGGCTTTGAATAAATTGCTCAATGATGCCAATACTCACTTCCGAATTGGTCAAACGAGCGTGTGCTTTTGGGCGAAGGAAACCCGTCAAGCGTCCAGCCGAATTGCCCAGATGTTCAACCGCCCCGATCCCGCCAGCATTAAAACCTTTCTCGCCGCGCCTTGGGCTGGATTGGATCGGGAGTTAGTCAAGCGGGACCGATTCTATAGCGTCACGTTATCCGGTAATGCCGGACGGATTGTGGTCAGACATTGGCTACATATCACCTTGGAGCAAGCTTTTGAAAACTTCAAACGGTGGTTTGATGATTTGGAAATAACCCCTTATGGCGACCCCAGCGTTTACGAGGATCAAAAACGCAGAGCCAAGGATAAGGAATCCATGCCGCCCCTCGCGTTATTCCGGCTTGCTTGTAGCACGGTCAGGGATTCTAAGGATTTGCAGGCGGAAACCTTAACCCAACTTTACCGTGCCGCATTGGAAGGCTCGGTGCCATCGGTCATGTTATTAAAGCCCATGCTGTATCGGCTGCAAGTGGATTTGCCGAAACATGGATTGGGATTATTGGCTAATCCTTCTAGATTTGCCCTCATACGCTTAATCGTCAACCGTAATCAAAAGGATGAAAATCTTATGATAAAACCACAAGTCTTTGAAACCAGCGACCCAGCTTATAACTGCGGTCGGTTATTGGCTATATTCGATTCTTTGCAGCGTTCCGCGCACGGTGCCGGATTTGATGGTGCTACAGTATCCGAGCGTTATTTCAGCGCCGCCGTTACTACGCCGAATACCGCATTTTCATTGTTGTGGAAATTGCACACCCACCATTTGAAGAAACTCCGGCAACAAGGTGAGAAGGGCAAACGTGCCGCGAATAAGATTAAGAATTCGATCAACGAAGCGGCGATTTTATTTCAGCCGGATAAACCCGGTGACGCACCGCAATTTCCCCGGCACTTTAATTTAATTGAACAAGGCCGGTTCGCGCTGGGGTTTTATCAACAAATGGCGGTTAGGAAAGCGGCCATTGACGAGTATGTCCGTAGGAAGAAAACCGGGGAAATAAAACCGGAAGATGCGGACGATGAATTAGAGTTATTGCCCCACGCATAACGTCCATATTCATCGTTCCCACGCAGAGCGTGGGAACGATACTAAATCCTTATAATCAGCAATACTAGGAGATAACCATGAGCCAAACCGCCTTAACCAATCGCCACGACTTTCTGATCCTGTTTGAAGTCACCAACGGCAACCCAAACGGCGACCCCGATGCGGGGAATATGCCGCGCTTCGATCCCAATTCAAATAAAGGGCTGGTGTCGGATGTTTGCTTGAAACGTAAAGTGAGAAATTATATTGAGCAATTCGCGCCTGATCGAGAATCCGCAGAAACCAATGGTTTCAATATACTGATTAAACAAGGTGCGGTGATTGAAACGGAGCAGAAAAAAGGCGTTGCAGAAGCAAAAAAGCAGCATAAAGAAAAAGATAGACAGGCTGAATTCACCATGCGGTGGCTGTGTCGGGAGTTTTTCGATGTACGCACCTTCGGTGGGGTACTATCCACTGGTGATGACGTAATGAAAGGCTCGGCCTGGGGGCAGGTACGTGGCCCGGTGCAACTTACCTTCGGCCAATCTTTCCATCCAGTAAACCCGTTGGAAATTGCTATGACCGTTTGTGCGGCGCGTCTCGAAAGTAAACCTGTTGAACAGCAGATAGGGATTCAAGGTCACAAACATATAGTCCCGTATGCCCTATATTCCGCCAAAGGGTATGTGTCGCCCGCTTTCGCCGAACGAACCGGGTTTACTCAGGCTGATTTGGATTTATTATTCGAGGCGCTACTGTATATGTTCGAGCATGACCGCTCGGCGGCGCGGGGGGAAATGGTGGTGCGGGGTTTGTATGATTTCGAGCATGTCGGCACCCAACACGAGAATAATGCCGAACAAAATAAGCGCGAGGCTAGGTTGGGTTGCGCCCATGCCCATAAGCTGTTTGAGGGGATTAAGGTTAATTTGATCGGCGAGGCGAAGGAAAAAGGATTTCCCGAGTCCTTCGCGGGTTACGAAATCGTTTGTGAGTGGACGGACGATAACTTGCCGAAGGGCGTGCGGCTTCATAAACGGCATTAGGGATAACTCGGCAAGCTAGCGCTCTGTCATGCGTCGAATGACGTGTAGCCTATAGGATGGGTGGAGGCGCACTGGGCATGAGGCCGAAAACCCTGGCGATTCTGGCCGTGCGCCGTAACCCATCGGGCGATGTCGGCCTTCTGATGGGTTACGGTGCGCCGCGGCCTTTTCAAGATTCGGTGGTTCTTCATGGCGCACCTCCACCCATCCTATCGGCCATCGCTTTCAAATATGACGCGGTTTGGCCGCACATGACAGGGCTGACAAAGCACTAGAGCTTGCAAGACTTGGGTTCCCAAGCCGGAGCTTGGGAACCAGCATAAAGCCCACTCCCACAAGGCCAACCCATTCCTGCTGTGGTTAGCTCACTTTTACAAATGACAATCATGGAAACCCCCGACCCCATCCCCCTCTCCGCCCTCAACCAATATTCCTACTGCCCGCGCCGCTGCTTCCTGATCCACGGCGAGGGCGAGTTCGCCGACAACGTCCACACCATCAGCGGCACGCTGGAACACGAGCGGGTGGACACGCTCCACCACGAGATCAAGGCCGGAGTGCGGGTCGAGTTCGGCTTGCCGGTGTGGTCGGATCGGCTGGGGTTGTCGGGGCGCTGCGATGTGGTGGAGTTCCAGCCCGACGGGACCATCTACCCGGTGGAGTACAAGCACGGCAAGCGCCGCCCTTGGCCGAACGACGATCTGCAACTGGCGGGGCAGGCGCTGTGCCTTTCGGAGATGTCCGGCCAGCCGGTGCCGAAGGGGGTGATTTTCCACACCCAGTCGAAGCGGCGGCGGGAGGT
>NZ_JBTEKS010000103.1:0-12549 GCF_054333355.1 Methylomagnum sp.
CGGTCACCCGTCTGCCCGGCGAGTTGGAACCCAATGAGACCCAGGTCAACGCGGTCCCTTTGACCAGCACCGAGGCGGTCATCGCGCAGCTCGCGGCGGTGGATGACCTGGACTACTACTACGTGGACAACAACGCCAGCAAGAACCCCACGGGCACCGTGCCGATCTATTTCGGTTGCGCGGTGGCGGACACGTCCGGCGTGAATTACGTGCTGTCCTATTACAACTCGAAGGGCTTATTGCAGGGCAATTACACCGTCAACGCCGCCAATTGCTCCACCCTGCCGAAGACCACCACGGATAGCACGGCGACGACCACCACGCCGGCCACCAATGGGTTCAAATTCGACATGAAGACGCCCAGCACCGACCGGTACTATGTCCTCGTATCCGGCCCGGCTGATCGGGATGCCGCGAAGTTCAGCGACGCCGACTACAGCATCAGCACGTTCCTCAATGTGTCCAGCCTGATCTCGGCCACCAACACCGGGGTTCTAAAAACCGCCGCCATCGTGGATATGAAAGCCGTCAACAAGGACAGCTTCACCATCAATATGGCCCAATGCGGAAAAGGCGTGATTAGGTTGGCGGGCAATAAGCTGAATCTGGTCGGGCTGGATAAAAACGCCCAGATACTGGTTCAGATTGGCAAGTGGTCGTGCCTGACGAGTCCGGCGGAATTGACCGTCAACACCTCCGACTCCACCAAAAAGACTTACGTTTATCCAAAGCCGCCCACCCCGGCCACCAAGCCACAGACTGGAATCAGTGGCGGAAGGTAGCGCCAACCTAAGCCAAGACGCCATTCGCCGGTTCCCAACGCCTTCGGCCTGGGAACCGGCCTCAACGCCCCGCCTGGCTGCGGCTACTTTCTAAACCTCTCCAACAGCACGGCCTGCGCTTGGATTCCGACCTGGCCCTGCCGCGTCCGCCGCGTGTAGACGCCATCGGAATTCAACACCCACGCCTGCCCATCGTCCTTCAGGTAAAGCTCCAAGTCGTCCCGAATGCGGTCGGACAGCTTCTTATTCTCGATGGGGAAGCACGCCTCCACTCGGCGGAACATATTGCGGGCTAGGAAGTCGGCGCTGGCGGCGTAGACTTCCGGGTGCCCGCCGTTCTCGAAGGCATAGATGCGGCTATGCTCCAGGAACCGGCCAATGATGGAACGCACTTCGATATTCTCCGAAATGCCGGGCACGCCGGGCCGGAGGCAGCAAATGCCCCGCACGATCAGCTTGATCTCCACCCCCGCCATGGACGCCCGATAGAGCGCCTGGATCAATTGCGGCTCCGCCACCGAGTTCACTTTGATGATGACGCGGGCGGGCCGCCTCGCCTTGGCGTGTTCGCTCTCCCGCTGGATTTTCCGCAATAGGGTCTGGTGCAGGCTGAACGGTGCCTGCAACAGCTTGTTCAGCTTGCCCACCTTGCCCAGGCTGGTGAGTTGCACGAACACCTTGCGCACGTCCTCGCCCAGGGCTTGGTCGGCGCTCAACAGGCAATAATCGGTGTAGAGGCGGGCCGTCCGGGGATGGTAGTTGCCGGTGGCGAGGTGGGTGTAATAGCGCAGATTCTTCCCCTCCCGGCGCAGGATGAGCAGCATCTTGCCGTGGGTCTTGTAGCCCACGATGCCGTACACCACCTGCACGCCCGCCTCCTGCAAGCGGGTCGCGAGGGAGATGTTGGCCTTCTCGTCGAACCGCGCCCGCAGCTCCACCACCACGGTCACTTCCTTGCCCGCCCGCGCCGCCCGGAGCAGGGCGTCCACGAACGGCGAATTCGGGCCGGTGCGATAGAGCGTCTGCTTGATGGCGACCACCTGCGGGTCGTCCGCCGCCTGGCGGATCAGTTCGATGACGGGATTGAAGCTCTCGTAGGGATGATGCAGCAGGATGTCCTGCTTCCTGATGGCGTCGAACAAGTCCCGCCCCCCGGCCAGCAGCGTCGGGCAGCCCGAGCTGAACGCCGGATACTTGAGGTCGGGCCGGTCGATGAGGTCGTACACCTCGCGGACCCGGCTGAGGTTGACCGGGCCATCCACCTTGTAGAGCCGGTCCAGCCCCAGGCCGAACTGCCCCAATAGATAGCCCGTGATGGACTCCGGGCAGTTGTCCGCCACCTCCAGCCGCACCTCGTCGCCATAGTTGCGGCTGCTCAGTTCGCCCTCCAGGGCGCGGAGCAAGTCGTCGATTTCCTCCTCATCCAGATACATTTCGCTGTTGCGGGTCACGCGGAACTGATAGCAATCCCGCACCCTCATGCCGTGGAACAACTCGCCCACGAAGGCGTGGATGATGGACGAGAGGAACGCGAAGTCATTGGGGCCGCTCTCGGTCTCGGCCTGAGGCAGTTGGATGATGCGCGGCAAGGAGCGGGGCGCTTGCAGAATCGCCAGTTCGATGTCCCGCCCGAAGGCGTCCTTGCCGGCCAAGGAGATGATGAAGTTGAGGCTCTTGTTCAGGATGCGGGGGAACGGATGGGCCGGGTCCAGGCCGATGGGGCTGAGGATCGGCAGCAGTTCCTCCTCGAAATATTGCTTGAGCCACGCCTGCTGGGAGGCGTTCCACTCGGTGCGGCGCAGGAAGCGGATGTCCTGCTCCTCCATCAGGGGCACGATGATCTGATTGAACACCCGGTACTGTTCCGCCACCAAGTCATGGGCGCGGGCGCAGATCGCCCCCAAGGTCTCTTGGTGAGTCAGATTATCCGACTCGCTACGCGCCGCCCCCAGATCGGCCCGCTGGATCAAGCCCGCCGCCCGCACCTCGAAGAATTCGTCCAGGTTCGAGCAGGAGATGCACAGGAAGTTGAGCCGCTCCAGCAACGGCGTCTGGTCGTCCATGGCCTGCTCCAGAACCCGGCGGTTGAATTCCAGAAGGCTCAATTCCTGGTTGATGTAGAACCGCCCATCGGCCAGGTTGACCGCTTCGCCCGCCATCGTGTCGGGTGCCCTGCCCTCTTCCGAAGCCGTCGGTTTCTCGCGCAACTCCAGGGTGTCGGCCTCCTTGGCCATGTCGCCAATCATGTACTTGGCGGCGCGGATCATGCGCGTCGCCTTCGGCTTGTTGAAGCCCGGTATTTTGACCAACTGGTCCACATCCGAGTTGGCGAGTTCTTCCACCGAGAAGATGCCATGCTCCGCGAGGATGGCCCGGGTGGATTTGCTGATGCCTTTTACGTGGTTGATAATCAAGGTTGTTTCCCGTTCGATATGTGACACGCCGACAATCTTACCCCACGGGTTCGGCGTATGCATCGTTCCCGCCCCACCGTCAACCCGCGCACCCCGGAACTTTTCGGAAACCATCTGGTCCCACCCGGCGCCGATCCGTGTCTCGCATACTATCAACGTATTGCCAGACATAAGTGTTTAACGGTATTTCCCAAGAAACCTCAATAACTTCAAGGGTAAACCTTTATGGCAGGAACCAGAGAATTACGCATCACCCGCGAACTGCTTGATTGTTTTCGTCGAGACATCCACAGCGGCCACCCGCTGTTTTCGATTCGCGCAATTCAAGCGCTGAAGGAATGCATCGAAGGCGGCGGCAGTTTCGACTGCGAGGCGACCCGACTGAACGCCTTGAATCTGTACAGTGTTGTCGCCCCCCGACAATAATTGTGCGGCATTCAAATAAACCATCCCGTCCAATCCTCATAATAACCGGCCCGTGAATTCATGGTTGATCCAAAATATTAATGGATCAATCTGGATTGCGGGCCATTTCATATCCGCCAAATTCCCCCGCTCGTTACTTAATGGATACCTGATTCGCTCCACCAAAATCAGGGTATTCGTACGTATTCCAGCACCACCTCCATTCAGGCACCTTTACCCAACCGAAAAATTACTTATTAAGGTTTAATTAGTTTTCCAGCATCCAATTATTTAACCACTATTCCAGCCAATTCCATTAAATAGTGGCAACAAGCGAATAACATCCCCTTCAATGGAGTTATCCCTTGCGTTTAATTTCGGCACACGGACCCACCGCTCCCTGAGTTACACTATTGCCAGGCTCCCTATGCCTCATTGTGGCGGAGCGGATGCGCTAAAGAACAAACCCACCGGACAAACCGGATACACCGTTTATCGGAGAACCCCGTGAGCCTCGATATTATTCATGAATGCGGCCTGGACACCTGGAATCCCAGCGACTTGGCCGACGGTTTGGAATCGGTGCTGGAAAGCGGCGGCGTGCTTTATTTTCCGCACCTGGGATTCCGGTTTGCGGAAGACGAAAAACGCTTCCAATCCGAGCGATGGTCCGACGGCAAAGCCAAAAACATCAGTTATCGCGGCCCGGCCAGCCCGTTACAGGGCGCCCGGGGCACGCCGGAGGAATTGGCCCACCTCAAGGCGGCCTTGGCGCGCTACGCGGATTCCGCCGAAAGCCTGGTCAAAGCGCTGTTCCCCCATTACGCCCCGCATCTAAAGCGCGGCTTCACCTCCTACCGGACAGCCCCGGTCGAGGGCCGCGTGACCAGTTGGCGGAAGGACGACACCCGGCTGCATGTGGACGCCTTCCCGTCCAATCCGACCGGCGGCCTGCGGTTATTGCGGGTCTTCGCCAACGTCAATCCGCATGGGATGCCGCGTGTCTGGCGGGTGGGCGAGCCATTCGAGCCATACGCGCAAAAGTTCTTGCCGCAAGCCCCCAAGCCTTGGCCCGGTTCGGCCTGGTTGATGGAAAAGCTCGGCCTCACCAAGTCCCGGCGCACGCGGTACGACCATTACATGAATCAGCTCCACGACTTGGGCAAGGCGGACCTGAATTATCAGGCGTCGTCGCCTCAACTGACTTTCCCGTTTCCCGCAGGCACCGCCTGGGTGGTTTACTCGGATCAGGTGCTACACACCGTCGTGTCCGGGCAGTACCTGCTTGAGCAGACCTTTTATCTCGATCCCGGCCACATGGCCCGGCCCGACACCGCGCCGCTCCGAGTGCTGGAGCGACTGACGGGGCGGGCGTTGATATAGCCACACAAAATCGGGCTAAAGCCCGACCTACACCCCATTGCGCAAGCATGTAGGTCGGACTTCAGTCCGATATTGCCCCCCGGACGCGAACGGATTCCGCGCCATAACGGGGGGTTCATTGGAATTCATCCGACAGGGAGGTCGATATGCAAGACAGGAGTCACCGATGGTCTCTATTAATCACACTCGGCGCCCTGACATCCCCGCCACTCGCGGCGGACGGCGTCATGTCATGGGCGACCCCGCTGCATTCCATCCAATGGTTCGACCAACAACCCGCCTTGCCGCCGCTGGATAGCCCCCTGCTGTTCGCCCGCAAAAGCGACGGCGACACCTGCCACGACTGCACCCGCGAAATCATGTCGCTGATCTACGAGCAGCCCGCCACGGACGCGGCGGTGCATTTATGGCCGCTTTACATCCAGATCGACACCCTCAGCAACGCCGGTTCCGCCACTGGCACCAACGCCCGCATTTATAGCCGGGGCACCGGCTGGACCGCCGCCCATCACGGCGAGGCCATCGCCTACCAGCCCGGCTCCACCAACATCGCTTTCAACGCGGAGCTATCGCCGATGGTGTCCGGCAGTCGGCTGATTGGAATCAACCTCCTCGCCAAGAATGGCTATGGCGATACGCATCCCGGCCAGCGTTCCGACGAGGCGGTCAACATCCAAAGCGACGAGGGAGCGGGCTGGGCGACCGGCATCAAGTTCGAGCATGTCCGCACCGGAACCGGCATCGACTTCGGTCCCGAGTCCAGCGGCGACAGCGCCATCCGCATCCGGGGCAGCTATGCCGTGGGTCTCGACATGGGCGACACCCACATCCGCCTGAACACCGGGGCGCGGGTGTGCTTCGACGGCGGCGATCAAGTGTGTATGCGCTACAACCCCCGCAAGAGCCGGTTGGAAATCTTGAATGGCGGCAGCGTGTTGGGCTATTTCAACGCGAACGGGGCGAAGGCGGCGGGCCGTTGTTTGAATTGCTGAGAGCGTTCCAGCATTGCGTGGGGTGGGGTTGCGGCCACTGCCATTGAGTTAAGGATTTTTGTTCCCTCTCCCATCGGGAGAGGGTTAGGGTGAGGGGATGCCCAAAAGGATTTTTTCCGCCGCTACCCCCATCAGCTCAAGCGGGCCAGCGGATCAAAAGGGAGGAAAACCTGTTTTTTGATCCCCCCTCACCCCAACCCTCTCCCGCCGGAGAGGGAGAAAACGGGAGAATTCCTACTGCGCGGTTGCCCCGCCATCACCCGCCCCAATCCCACGACCGCATTCTTTTAGCGGTACAATTCGCCCGCTCGCGCTTGTTTAGCCATCGAAAAAACGGCCCACCGGGCCTACCCTACGCTTACCATCCCACCCCGAGCCTCCGACCATGTTCGAGAAAAAAGCCATCACCCAGACCGAAATCGCCGACGTCCTCGCCCTGCGCTGGAGTGGCCGGGCCTATGACCCGGAGCGTCCCGTCGAGCGGGAAAAACTGACCGCCTTGTTGGAAGCCGCCCGTTGGTCGCCCTCCTGCTTTGGGGACCAGCCTTGGCGGTTCTTGATCTGGGATCGGGCCGCCGATCCCGAGCTATGGCAACGGGCCTTCGACTGCCTGTCCGAAGGCAACCGCGTTTGGGTCGCACGGGCGCCGCTGTTGATGCTGGTGTCTGCCGACAGCCAATTCACCGATGGTCGGCCCAACCGCTGGGGCCAGTACGACACCGGGGCCGCCGCCATGAGCCTGTCCGTCCAAGCCACGGCGCTGGGGCTGATGGTCCATCAAATGGGCGGCTTCGACGCCGCCAAACTCCGCGCCGAATTCGCCGTCCCCGAGCGGTATACCTGCATGGCGATGCTGTCTGTGGGCTATCAAATCGCCGCAGCGCGGATGCCGGAAGAGCTGCGGGAACGGGAATACGGGCCGCGCTCCCGCCGGGCCTTGGGCGAGAGCTTTTTCCTGGGGGAATGGGAAACCCCCTTCGAATAACGCCATGACAACCACGGCCAAACTCCCGGCGGATGGGCGGGGCCGTTTGGACGCCTCCTTATAACCTCATAGTCAATAAGTGATTAGCCGCTGGCTAAGTATCGCCTCCCGCCATATACCATGCACAAAACAATTCTCCGATTCATCCAGAACAACCTCGACAAGAAGGTTGCCACCACCGGCTTGGGCGTGTTCCGCATTGGCTTCGGCCTGGTGGCCCTGCAGGAAATCATGTTCCTGTTTTACTTCCGGCATTTGATTTTCGATCCTGTCCCCTATTTCGACCGCGCCTCGCCCATTCTGCATTTCTTCTTGCTGGTCTGGATATTTATCGTCGCCTGCCTGATTGTGGGGCATCACACCCGCAAGATGGCGTTCACGAATTATCTATTCTGGGTGATATTCGTGGTATTCACCCCCATGTGGCAGGATTTCGACGGCGGCTTCGACCAATTAATGACGGCCACCAGTTTCCTGCTGATATTCCTGCCCACCGAACGCGCCTTGTCGCTGGATAATTTGCGGCTCAAGCTGCGCTATTCCACGCCGGGCCTGCGCTACCAGCCGCCCCGCGACACCACGGTGCTGTCCTATATTCTGCCGGCGGGTATTTCGCTGGGGTTGTTATATTTCGATTCCGGGCTGCATAAACTCTCCGCCGAATTCTGGCGCAATGGCATGGGTTCGTGGCTGCCGCCCACCATGCCCTACTATATGTCGCCCCTGGACATGACGCCGCTGCTGAACATCAAGCCGCTGGAAATGTTCGTCGGCTACGCCATCATCGTATTTCAGTTGATATTCCTGTTCCTGTTTGCGCTGCGCCCATTCCGGGTGCCGCTGTTATTGATAGGTGCCACCTTCCATATCGGCATTATCCTGTCGCTGAATGTGTATCCTTTCGGCTTCGCGATGCTGATTCAATACATTTTGCTGGTGCCGTTCAAATGGTGGCGGGGCATTGGCGATTTCCTCCGGCTGAAACAACCCGCGCTGACGGTTTTCTATGACCAGCAATGCCCGCTGTGCAATCGCACCGTTATAATCATCGAGCATTTCGATATTTTCCGGGCGATTGATTTCAAAGGCTTGCAAAGCCATGCCCGGCAATATCGGCGGCTGGATGCCATTCCCGATGCAACCCTGCTGACCGACCTATACGCACTGGATAAGAAAGACCGTTTATATTCGGGTTTGGATACTTACATTCAGATACTCTTGAAAATGGGCTATCCCGCTCTGGTGGGACTCGTGCTGCGCTTGCCGGGCGTTTACCGGCTGGGTCGGCGGATTTATCGCAATATCGCCGATAACCGCGAACGGCTGGCCTGCGGCGAATCCTGCGAAGCGCCGCCCGTGCCGGCCTTCGAGGACGAGCGCCCCTTCCCGAAGCTGTTCGCCCGCTACGCCGCCAACGACCGGCAGGTGGCCCAGCGCATCGCCAAGTTCCTGGTGCTGCTGCTGGTGCTGCAACTCAACAGCACCATTCATTACGGCGTGCTTTACCGCTGGGCGGGCACCCGCCCCAAGGACGCGGGGCTGGCCCTGCTGGACCACATGAGTGATTCGGTCATCAACTTCTCCCACACCTTCCTGGGGGTTTCGCCCCACGCCCTGTACATGCACGACCATTTCCAGGGTTACGAGCATATCCTCGCCATCGCCTACCGGGACAAGGCGGGCAAGGAAACCTGGCTGCCCTTCGTCAACCCGGAAGGCCGCTTGCTCTCGCCGAATTGGGGCCGGGTGCAATCCATGTGGGCCAACGTCGCCATCACCAAGCACATGAGCCGCGACCGGCTGGAAAAATTCATGCGGAAGATCACCGCCTATTACGGGGTGGAGATGGGCGTGAATCTGTCCGACGCGGATTTCGTCATCAAGATGAAGGAGGTCCGGGCGCCCATGGATTGGGAATACGACCTGCGCCACAAGAACATGGCCCAGCCCTGGCAGGACATCGGCACGCTGGCTTGGCGCGCCGATGGCGTGAGCCTGGACATTCCGAGCCTGGACGTGGCCCAACTGAAACCCGCCAGTCCCCGCGCCGAACGGGACCGGAGTCCGGCGGCATTGTCCACCGTGCCCGCGCTGTCACGGTAGGATAGAATCTGACGATTCTTATTTTTTGGGGAATCATGGATCGTGTTTGAAATCATCAAATCGGGCGGCTGGATGATGGTGCCCATCGTCGGCTGCTCCGTCCTCGCCCTGACCATCATCGTGGAGCGCCTGTGGGCCTTGCGCACTCAGCGGGTCATGCCGCCGCAGTTATTGCCGCAGATATGGAGCCTGTACCGTAAGAACCAGCTCGATAATATCCAGATACGCAACCTGAAAGCGGGTTCGCCCCTGGGCGCCGTGCTGGCGGCGGCGCTGACCAGCATCGCGGAGGGCCGGGACGCCATGAAGGAGAACGTCGAGCAGACGGGGCGGCAGGTGGTCCACGAACTGGAGCGCTACCTGAACACCCTCGGCACCATCGCCTCGGTGTCGCCCTATCTGGGCCTTCTGGGCAGCGTGCTGGGCATGATCCAGGTGTTTTCCACCTTCTCCACCGCCGCTGGCCTGGGCAATCCGACCCGCTTGGCGGGCGGCATTTCGGAGATTCTCATCGCCACCGCCGGGGGCTTGGCCGTCGCCATTCCCAGCCTGATTTTCTACCGCTATTTCCAGGGGCGGGTCATCGAACTCGCCGTGCAAATGGAAGAGGAAGCGCTGCGGCTCATCGAGGCGCTGCACACCGCCCGCAAGGAAGAGCATCCCATCGGGCCGGTGTCATGAATTTCCGCCCCCACCGCCGGGAGTCGCCCGAGCTGAATCTGATACCGATGATCGACGTGCTGATCGTGCTGTTGATCTTCCTGGTGCTGACCACCACCTTCAGCCGCGAGGCCGAATTGCAAATCAGCCTGCCGGAGGCCTCGGGCGCTCCGCCCAGCGAGGACAAGGCCGGCGAGATCGAAGTGGTCATCGACCACCAGGGGCACTACATCATCAACAGCCGCCAGACGGTGAACGAGCGCATGGAAACGGTGCGGAAGGCGCTGCGGGAAGCCGTGGGCGAGAAAGCCGACCCACTGATCGTCATCGACGCCGACCGCAACGCCACCCACCAGTCCGTCATGACGGTGCTGGACGCCGCCGGTCAGCTTGGCTACAAGCACGTCACCTTCGCGGCCAAGGACGAGCCGGGTGGCGGACCTTAGCAACATCACCCGGGATGAGAATTTGAACGGCGTTGTCAGCGTCTTAATTTCGTCGCGCCCAAAGGCGCCCTCACTCATCCCGTGACGCCATGAAAAAGCCCACCCTTTCCGTTCTGTTAATCAGCGCCTTCATCGCCACCGCCGCCCAGGCCGCCTGCGATCCCAAGTCGGAAAACTTGTTTGCCTGCACCGTCAAAAAATCCGGCAAGCGCGTCGAAGTCTGCGCCACCGCCACGGCCATTCAGTATTCGTTCGGCAAGCCCAAGGCCAAGCCCGAACTGGCGCTGTCCGTGCCCAAGAATCAAGCGTCCACCTACCAGTGGGAAGGCTTCGGCCGGGTCATGGCCTATTCCGTCAACCTCCCCAACGGCGAGGTGGAATACCGCGTCTATGCGGGCAGCGAAAAAGCCACCGAGGAGAACCCGGACGGAACCTCCTTCGCGGGCGTCCATGTGGTCAAGAACGGCCAGCAAATCGCGGAGATTCAGTGCGTCGATGGCACGGTGACAGCGGCGCTGGAAGGGCTGAAATTGCGCCGGGCGGAAGAATGGTAGAGCGGGATTAGCCGATGGCCCTCAAAAACCGCTTCGAGCAATGGCTGCAAGCCCAGTGGTACGGCCAAGCCGCGCCGAATCCCGGCCTACGGCCCCTGGAGGGACTGTACCGCCGGGCCGTCGAAGTGCGCCGCCAAGCCTACCGGGATGGCCGGAAAAAAACGGAGAAGTTGCCGGTGCCAACCCTGGTCGTCGGCAATCTCACCGTGGGCGGCACGGGCAAGACGCCGCTGACCATTTGGCTGGCCGGGTTCCTCAAGCAGCAGGGCTGGCGGCCCGGCATCGTCAGCCGGGGCTACGGCGGCGCGACACAGCCAGAACCCCTGGCCGTGACCGCCGCCACCGATCCCCGGCACGCGGGCGACGAGCCGGTGCTGATCGCTCGCCGCACCGGCTGCCCGGTCTACGTGTTCCCGGCGCGGGCGCAGGCGGCACGGGCGCTGCTCGCCGCCACCGACTGCGACCTCATCATCGCCGACGACGGCTTGCAGCACTACGCCCTGGCCCGCGACATTGAAATCGCCGTGATCGACGCGGCGCGGGGTTTCGGCAACGGGCGCTGTCTGCCCGCCGGGCCACTCCGGGAACCGCCGGAACGGCTTGGCTCGGTGGACTTGGTGGTGTATTCCGGGGAGGCGGCGGCGGGCGGCTACGGGATGGCGCTGGAGGGCGGGCACGCGGTGAGTCTTCGGGACGAAATGCTCCGCCGACCCCTGGCCGACTTCGCCGGGCAACGGTGCCACGCGCTGGCGGGCATCGGCAACCCTGAGCGCTTCTTCGCCCATCTCCGGCGGCATGGCTTGGCCTGCGAAGGGCGAGCGCTTCCCGATCATCACGCCTACAGCAAGGAAGACCTGGAATTCGCGGGGGCGGCCCCGCTGTTCATGACCGAGAAGGACGCGGTCAAATGCCGAACCTTCGCGGGGCCGGCACACTGGCATGTGCCGGTGGAGGCGAGGCTGCCAGAAGAATTCGGCGGGGCGGTGTTAGGATTACTCGCAGCCCGCTCCAACAGTTCCCATAGGATGGGTGGCGCTTTAGCGAAACCCATCATGCCACCTAGCCCGGAGTGATGGGTTTCGCTGCGCTGCACCCATCCTATAGCTACTGCTCGGGAACCAGAAAACAACAACCAAACCAACCATAAAAGGCAAATTCAAAATGGACAAAAAACTACTCGAAATCCTCGTTTGCCCGGTCTGCAAAAGCGACCTCGCCTATAAGCCGGAGCAACAGGAATTGGTCTGCAAGGCCGACAAGCTGGCCTATCCCATCCGCGATGGCATCCCGGTGATGCTGGAAGTGGAGGCGCGGAAGATCAGCCTGGAAGAATACGACGCCCTGCCCAAGAAGACCGAACTGGTGGAGTGAGCCGCCGTGGCCGAATTCAAAATCGTGATTCCCGCCCGCTATGGCTCCACCCGGCTGCCCGGCAAGCCATTGCTGCCCATCGCGGGCAAGCCGATGATTGTCCATGTCTGCGAACGGGCGCTGGAAGCGGGCGATGAGGTGTTCCTCGCCACCGACGACGAGCGCATCGGGCTGGCCGTGGCGGGCCTGCCGGTGCGGGCGGTGATGACCCGGCCCGATCACGCCAGCGGCACCGAGCGCATCGCCGAGGTGGCGGACCTCTTGGGCTGGCCGGACGACGCCATTGTCGTCAATCTGCAAGGCGACGAGCCGCTGATGCGCCCGGCCTTGATCCGCGACCTAGCCGCCGCCCTGGCGGGGCAACAGGAAGCCCAGGTCGCCACCCTCGCCGCGCCGATCCGGGCGCTTGATGAAGCCTTCGCGCCCCAAGCGGTGAAAACCGTGCTGGACCGCC
>NZ_JBTEKS010000104.1:0-12535 GCF_054333355.1 Methylomagnum sp.
GCCCCGGCACAGGAGCCAAGGCGGGCGGCGGATCAGACGCCGCCGGGCCTGCGGGAATTGTTCACGCTGCTACATGAGCAGGTGGGGCACGATTTCCGCCCCTACAAGCGCCCCACCCTGTTGCGCCGCATCGGGCGCCGCCTGCAAGCCCTGGCCTTGCCGGACATCCCGGCCTATGTCGAATATTTGCATCGGCACCCGGCGGAAACCCGCGTCTTGATGGACGACATGTTGATCACTGTCACCAGCTTCTTCCGCGATGCCGAAGCGTTCCGCGTGTTGCAGCGGGAGGCCATCCCCAAGCTGTTGGCGAGGCGGCGGGAGGGCGAGTCGGTGCGGGTCTGGGTGGCGGGGTGCGCGACCGGGGAGGAGGCGTACTCCATCGCGATGCTGCTGCTGGAACAGGCCTGGCAATTGGCCGAGCCGCGCCAGATTCAGGTGTTCGCGACCGACATGGACGAGCGGGCCATCGCCACGGCGCGGGCCGGTCGTTATTCCGAGGCGGCGCTGCAAAACCTGGCTGCGGAGCGCTTGCACCGATTCTTCGTGCCGGAGGAGAGCGGCTATCGGGTCACGAAGAGCCTGCGGGAAGCCGTCCTGTTCTCGCCCCACAACGTGCTGCGCGACCCGCCATTCTGCAAGGTGGATTTGGTCAGTTGCCGCAACCTGCTGATTTATTTGAACCGGGAAACCCAGGAGCAGATTCTGGCGATGTTCCATTACGCGCTGCGCCCGGCGGGGTTTCTGTTTCTCGGCTCGTCGGAATCCGCCGAGTGTCTGCCGGATTTGTTCGCGCCCCTCGATAAGAAATCCCGGTTGTATGTCGTCCGCCCGGTGGCCAAACCCAGCCATCACCTGACCCGGGCTCATTGGCCGCCATTCGGCCTGACTCGCCCGGACGACGGCAAGGCGACCGTGCCGGGCGGCAAAAATTCCCTGTCTTTCACGGAGTTGCACCACAAAGCCATCGAGCGGTTCATGCCGCCCAGCGTGCTGATCGACGGGGACTACAACGTCGTTTATCTGGGCCAGGGCGTGGGCCGGTTCCTGCGGCTGGCGCGGGGCGAGCCGACCCCGCAGTTGTTTCAGATCGTCCATGAGTCCTTGCAGCCGCCGCTCCGCGCCGCCTTGTTCGCCGCCAAGGCGAAAGCGGCGCAGGGGGTGGTGGACGCGGTGGAGTCGGTGCGGGCGCGGGCCGAGTTGGATGGCGGTCCCAGCGCGGTCGTCATCACCGCGCGCACGCTGGCCGAAGGCCCGGAGCAAGCGCGGAATTGCTTCCTGGTGTTTTTTGAGGCGCTCAACGAGACCCCGGCGGATAAGGCGCGGGGCGAGTCGCTCCCGGCCATTGAGGAGGCGTCGCCGCGTGACTTGGCGCTGGGCCAGTTGGAGGAGGAGTTGCGGCAGATCAAGGAGCGGTTGCGGGCCACCATCGAGCAGTACGAGACCTCCACCGAGGAACTCAAGGCGTCCAACGAGGAGCTACAGGCCATCAACGAGGAATTGCGCTCGGCCACCGAGGAATTGGAAACCAGCAAGGAGGAACTGCAGTCGGTCAACGAGGAGCTGACCACGGTCAACCACGATTATCTGTTGAAGATCGAGGAGGTGACCCGCGCCAACAACCACCTGCGCAACCTGATTGCTTCCGCCGACATCGCCACGCTGTTCCTGGATCGGGAGCTTCGGATCAGATTGCACACCCCCGGCGCACGGGAGCTTTTCAATATCACTCCGGCGGACATCGGGCGACCTTTGGATCATTTCAGCCACAAGTTCAAGGGCTGGGAATTCGCCCAGGACGCGGCGGCGGTGCTGGATACCTTGCAACCCATTCAGCGGGAAATCGTCAGCACTGGACACCGTTGGTATATCGTCCGGGTGCTGCCTTACCGGACCTTGGATGAGCGGGTCGATGGGCTGGTGCTGACCTTCATGGACATCACCGACCGCAAGCGCATGGAGCAGGCGTTGCGGGACAGCGAGCGGCTCTACCGGGCCATTGGCGAATCCATCGACTTCGGCGTGTGGGTCTGCGACCCGACGGGGCGGAATATCTACGCCAGCGAGTCCTTCCTGAGCTTGGTGGGGCTGACCCAGGAGGAATGCTCCAATTTCGGCTGGGGCCGGGCGCTGCGTCCCGGCGACGCCGAGCGCACCCTCGCGGCTTGGCAGGAATGCGTGCGGACGGGCGGCGCCTGGGATATCGAGCATCGTTTCCTGGGCGTGGACGGGCGCTATCACGCGGTGCTGGCGCGGGGCGTGCCGGTCAGGAACGACGTGGGCGAGATCTTGTGCTGGGCGGGCATCAACCTGGACATTCATCGCTTGAAGGCCGCCGAGGCGGAATTGCGGGAAAGCGAGAGCCGGACCCGGCAGGTGCTGGAATCTTTGCCGCAACTGGTGTGGACCTGCGCGGCGGAGGGCGGCTGCGATTACCTAAGCCCGCAATGGGTCAGCTATACGGGCGTCCCGGAGGAGGCGCAGTTGGGCTATGGCTGGCTGGAGCAAATCCACCCCGACGACCGGGAGGCCGTGGCCGGGCAATGGAACCGCATGGCGGCGCAAGGCTTGCCATTCGAGGTGGAGTTCCGCATCCGCCGGGCCGACGGCGTGTACCGTTGGTTCCAGACCCGCGCCACGGCCCTGCGTGATGGGCGGGGCGCCATCGTCAAATGGTTCGGCGCCAACACGGACGTGGAGGCGCTCAAGCAAGCCCAGGAATCGCTGCGGGAAGCCGACCGCCGCAAGAATGAATTCATGGCGATGCTGTCCCACGAGCTGCGCAATCCCTTGGCGCCGATCCGCAACGCCGCCGCCGTCCTGCGCGCCGTCAACTCGCCGGACCCCAAGGTGCTGTGGGCCAGCGAGTTGATTTCCCGGCAGGTCAAGCATCTGGCCCATTTGGTGGACGATTTGCTGGATTTGTCGCGGATCACCCGGGGCTTGATCGTGCTTAAGACCGAGCCGCTGGACTTGGCCGAGGTGGCCCTGCGGGCGGTGGAAATTCATCGGCCAGACATTGAGGCCCGGCGGCATGTTCTGGAAATTGCGGCGCCGCCGGAGCCGGTGTGGGTGGCGGGCGACCTGACCCGCCTGGAGCAAGTGGTCGGCAACCTGTTGTCCAACGCCGCCAAGTACACCGAGCCGGGCGGACGCATCCACCTGTCGGCGGGCGTGGCGGGTGAGTGGGCCGAATTGCGGGTGAGCGATACGGGCGTGGGCATCCCGGCGGATTTGCTGCCCCATGTGTTTGAATCATTCATCCAAGGGCAACGCAGCCTGGACCGCTCGCAGGGCGGGCTGGGGATCGGCCTGAATTTGGTCAAGAACTTGGTGGAGTTGCACGGCGGGACCGTGGAAGCCCGTAGTGAGGGGGAGGGGTGTGGCAGCGAGTTTCTTGTGAATCTGCCCCGTCTGGTTGAGAAGGGGGGTCGGCCCGTTTAGGGTTTGGTTGAAAACAACTTCCCGAAAGCCGACCACAGACCGGCGCGGTCTTGAAGACCGCGTCGGTCTTGGCTTTTCTATGGCTAGCTAACATCCATCTGCGAGGATGTGGGAGGTGTTGTTGGGCGGGTTAGGTGCATAAAAATTCTGACGGTGATGTTAATATTTCCGCGATGCGCGTCTAACATACTCTACGAATGGCCGGGTTTTCATGCGAATTATGAAGGGATATTGCCCTGCTTGAGTGGGGAGCTTGTCAGATCAGCCACAAGGATGGGGCAGAGTTTGGCAAGTCAAAAAGGGCCATTAATATCAAAAATATTAAAGACTCGCAGTGACTTATTTACCATAGAAATTGGGCAACAAAAGACTATTATCGCCTTCATGCAATTGAATCACCCAATAACAATGGGGGGCGGATATGGCTGACTCGATATTGTTCATCGCCGATGATGACCAAGCGGGGCGCTGGATTAAGGATGCCGGTTTGGGGCAGTTGGGAGTGCGGGTGCTGTGGGCCGCGACCGCCGAGTCGGCCCTCCGGTTCTCGACTCAGCGCGGGCCGCTGCTGGCCTTGCTCGCCAAAACCCCGCCGGACATGGCCTTGACGGAGATATGTCAGGCCATGAAGGCAGCGGATGACGCGCTGCCCATCCTATACATCGCGCCGCCCGGAGCGGGCTTCCAAATCGGTCCCGACATCCATCTACACGAACCCTTGGCCCCGGAAGAACTGGCCGCCACGGTGGCGCTGTGCGTCCGCCTGCGCCGACGGGAAGCGGCGGCGCGGCACGCCGAAGCCGACGAGCAACGGTGCCGGTTCCAGTCCCGGCTGCTCGACGCCGTGGAGCAAGCCATCATCGTCAGCGACCTGGAATGGAGGATCATCTATTGGAACCGCTTCGCCGAAAAGGTGTATGGCTGGGCAGGCCCGGAGGTCATGGGCAGGGACGCCATCGAACTCATCCTGCCGGAGACCGCCGATTCGCAGCGCGCCGAATTATTGGCCTCCCTGATGACGGGCAGGCCGATCACCGGCGAATTCATGGTCCGCCACCGGGACGGACACAGCTTCCCCGTGTTGGCGACCAATTCCCCTGTGTATGACGACCAGGGCCGACTGGCCTATGTCATCTGCGTGTCCATGGACATCACGGCCCGCAAGCAGGCCGAGGAAACCCTGCGGGAACTGAACCACGACTTGTCCCTGGCCGACCGCCGCAAGGATGAATTCCTGGCGATGCTGTCCCACGAGCTGCGCAATCCCCTGGCGCCGATCCGTAACGCCGTGCGGCTGCTGCGCGAGCCGGGTCAGGCGGAAACCAGGCAAGCCTGGGCGCGGGATGTGATCGACCGGCAAGTGGGCCATCTCGCCCGGTTGCTGGATGACCTGCTGGATGTGTCCAGGCTGACGCAGGGCAAGATCGTGCTGCGGAAGGCGGCGGTGGACATCGCCGTGGCGGTCGAGCACGCCCTGGAAGTGAGCGGTCATCTGATTCAAAGCCACTGCCATGAATTGGATGTGCATCTGCCCACCGAGTCCTTGTGGGTTTTGGCCGATCCCACGCGCTTGGCGCAAATCCTGGGCAACCTCCTGACCAACGCCGCCAAGTACACGCCGCCGGGTGGGCGGATTCGCCTGGGGGTGGAGCGCGACGCCGATTACGCGGCGATCCGGGTGCGCGACACAGGCGTGGGCATCCCGGCGGACTTGCTGCCCCGGATTTTCGACCTGTTCACCCAAGTCGAGCCCAACCTGGAGCGCCGCCAAGGCGGGCTGGGCGTTGGCCTAACCATCGTGAAGAAGTTGGTGGAAATGTACGACGGAGAAATCCTGGCCCAGAGCGGAGGGCAGGGGAGCGAGTTCACCGTCAGGCTGCCCTTGGCCGTGGATTCTCCCGCCGCGACGCCATCGGGCGCGACCGTGGGCAACTTCCGCGCACCCCGCGCCGGCCGCCGCATCCTGGTGGTCGAGGACAACGAGGACGCCCTGCAAAGCCTGACGATGCTGCTGGAGTTGGATGGGCATCGGGTCTGTGCCGCCGCCAATGGATCAGCCGCCTTGGAATTGGCGCGGGGGTTTTGCCCGGAGGTGGCTCTGCTGGATATTGGCCTGCCGGACATGGACGGCTACGAACTGGCCCGTCGCCTCCGGGAAGGCTCGGAACATCATCCCTTGCTGCTCGTCGCCATCAGCGGCCACGCTCAGGAAGCGCATCGGCGCCGGGCGGAATCCGCTGGTTTCGATCATTTACTCGTGAAGCCCGTCGATTCGGATGAGTTGACATGGCTGCTGGCGGAGCGTCCTTGAAGTTTATGGCCGCGAGATCGGGCCTCCTCTCACTCTGGAAGGGGGCTGGGGTGAGGGTGGTCAAATGAAGCTTTCCTTCCACCGTCATCCATATCTAGGACTTACGCAGTCCTTGCCATTCAATGGCTTAAAGAGTTCGTGGTCCCGTCTTCAGGCGGTTTTTTGCCGCCTGAAACCTGTCCTGAGCGTAGTCGAAGGGGCGGGACCACAAGCCAAAAGCTGCATAAGTCCTGATATGTTCAATGTATCCGCGTCTCCTGCACCAGCACCCAGGGCGCCACCACCACGGCGCTGAGCAGCCGGGGCGGCGTCGCCCAGCGCTTGGCGTGGTCGTCGGTGGCGCGGGCCACCCGCCCGTTCACCATCCAGCGGCTAATGGAGGCGGCGTCGTCCCTGGCGACGCACACGGCCACCTCGGCCAAATCCAATTCGGGTGCCACGGCAATCAACACGCCACGGGCAAAATGCCGCTCCAGCTCGCGCCAATTCACAGAACCCATTTCGGAAGTCAGTTTGCGATGCAACTCGTCGTCGTTCACGGCTATCGTCCCAGCTAATCAAAAGAAATATCAGGTGCCCGTCAACCGCTGGCCGGCGGAATCGGGGCGGATGTCCAGCATTCGTTCCGCCAGCATTTCGCCCGCCTCGGTCAAGGGGTGGAAAACTATATCGGCTCCGGCCCGATAAAGTAATGCGTCCTCGTGAGCATGAAAGGCGGTGGTGCCGATGACGCCCTTAAAGCCTCCGCCCCGCAAGCGGCTGGTCGCCAGTTCGCGGGCCTGGAAATCCGGCAGGGCCAGAATGACCCCTTTGATCCGCTGCAAGGCCAAGTTCTCCCACAATTCCGGGTCTTCGCCGTCGCCGTACAGCACCCGCATCCCATCGCCCCGCAGGCGGCGCACCCGGGTCGGGTCGGCGTCCAGGCCCAGCGTCCGCAACCGGCGGCCTTCCAAGGCCAGATAGGCGGCGATGCCCGTCCGGCCCAGCCCCACCACCAGCCATTCCGCCGCGCCGATGCTGGTGGGCAGGCGGTCGGGGTGCATCGTGCTGCGCTCGTACCGCGCCAGCATGGGTTCGAGCAATGAAAACAGGCGGTGCGACCAGCGGTTGAGTGGCGCCGCGAGAGCCAGGGAAACCGCCACCGCGAACCCCAGAACGGGGCGCCAGCCCGCCGGCAGCAAGCCGGCCTCGATCACCACCGTGGACGCGATCAAGGCGAACTCGCTGTAGGTCATGAGCGCCAACGAAGCCACGAAGGCCGTGCGGGCACGCAGCCCCACCACCAGCAATAGCACGAAAAACAACAGCCCTTGCAAGGGCAGCAGAGCCAATAATCCGGCGGCTTCCAGCATTTCGTCGGGGGTCGGGACGCCGGCCAGCCCGATTTGCAGGAAGAAGGCCACCAGCAGCGCCTCCTTAAGCCCCCACAATTTCTTGCCCAAATCACTGGCGTCCGGGTGTCCCGCCAGCAGCACGCCCATCAGCAAGGCACCCAAATCCTTGGCGACGCCCACCGCATCCGCCAATTCGCCACCGGCGAAGGCCAGGGTGATTCCCAACAAGAGCCGTAACTCGTCGCCCTGACTGGCTTCGAATAGTCGCAACGCCACCGGACGCAACAAGGGCAGGGCCAGGAATCCCAAGGCCCAGGGCGAAGGCGTCTGCCCACCCGTCACCGCCAGCAAGCCCACGGCCACGATGTCCTGGAGAATGAGGATGCCCATGACGGTTCGACCGTGGAAGGTGCCGAGTTCGCGGCTGTCCTCCAGCACTTTCACCGCCAGCACCGTGCTGGAAAACGCCAGGCTCACGCCCAACACCAGCCCGCCGGTGACGCGCCGGTCCTGGATGAAGAAAACCAGCGCGGAGACCCCCGCCACCACCAGCAGATGCAATCCGCCCACGCCCAGCACTTCGCGCTTGAGCAGCCCCCGCAGATTGAGCTTCAAGCCCACCGTGAACAGCAGCAGCAGAATCCCCACATCGGCGAATTGCGACAATGGCTCCGCCGAGCGGATGCCCAGCAGATAAAGCCCGTAACCCGCCACCAGATAGCCGACCAAGGGCGGCAGCCACAAGCGGCTCGCCACCAGCCCTGCGGCGTAGGCGCTACCAATCCAAAGCAATTCCATAGGGGTGAATATATCAGGCCGGGTATTCGAGACTGGAAGCATCGCTGCCCTAACAGTGACCCGCACAGGGCGGGACTATTTGGTTATCTTCCATGATTCCTGCGGGATGGGAAAGCCGGATGTGGTGGGGGATTGTTCGATGAAAAGGCCGGTTATGCTGGAGATGGCCTGTTCATATCCATCGGTCAGTGCGGCACATTGCCGGGAATAAATCAGCGATGGGGAATAAAGGGAAATGCTGGGATCGGACGGCTAAAATGATTCTGAAGGCGGCTTGGGTCCGCTTTCCAAATGGTTTAGGCCAGCGAAAATAGTGGGCGGAAAATAAAAACAGAAACCAGCCGAATAGTCGGTCGGTTTCAGAATTGAGATTATGGGGCAGGTTTGAATGGGGGATTCAAAATCCCGCCTATTAGTAGGTTAAGCGATGTGGCCTAAGCCTGTGAATTCATTCATCCTATGCGATCACTCAGTCATCAATAGCAAACAGCCCCGCCCTGACTTCCTGCTCGGCTTCCAACCAATCCTCTAACTCAAAGCCCGGTTCAAACCCCCGCTTTTCAGCTTTTAAATAAGCGAGTTCAGCGACCTTTTTTTGAAAATTCTCCGAGTCATCCTGATCAGGGAATTCTGCGGAAATGTTGGACAGAAAATCTTCCTGCGTTTCATTCAAAGGATCATCCATAGCGGCCAACGCTTTTCTAGCCATAATGCCTATCTCCTATTATTCCTTAAAGAGTTTGGCTTAGCGATTCGGAACTTCCTTGTCCCCATGCGGCTTCTATGCCGGTAATTAGCCTTAATCGCTATCCCGTAATATCAATACTCCCTTATCGGGCTTCCTAGCCCAGCCGCACATCCCGGTTCCCTTTGGATTGAGCGGCTTCCTATGGGCCTTCCCTGACACCCTGTGGAACTTCCTGTTCCTTTGCGAGTTCCCTAATCCTTTCGCAACATCCTAATTCCAGACACCTTCCTTGGTGGATTCGGCGCATCCAGCGCTTAATCTTATTTCCCCACCATTCCATGGTGCTTAGGCAAAAACAACCTCTACTAGCACTGAGTTGACCACTTTCCTTAGCGGACCTTTCAGTCTCATCCCTAAGTCAGCCAGTATTAAACCTCATAAGGGGCTGCTTCAAAAATACGCAAAAGCACTTACTAAGAGTTTGCAGAATTTCAAAGCGGCGTTTCAGCCCGTCCTTTCCGTCCAGCTATCCTTGCCTTTCGAGCTGGCCCTAATTAAACCCTACTCAAAAACCGTGACAAATACGGACGAACCCCTATTGCGGGGTGGCAAGTATTTCACAAGTGTCGGACTTACTCTGGCGGGTTTCGGGGGGAGGGCGGGCGATTTCGGAAAAGCTTGTGGTCCCGGCTTAAATGGCAATCGTTTTATGGCTCGTAGGCCCGGCTTCAGCCGGTCCAGCATCGGCGAAAGCCTGTCCTGAGCTTGGTCGAAGGGCCGGGACCACGAGCCTTTTGCGGGGCAATTATTTTTTCGGCGGGGATGACGGCGACTTGCTCATTTTTTCCAGATTCCACACCTTGGCGCTGTCCCAGCTAATGCTGACGGCCTGGCCCTCTGCGGAACAGGCCACTTGCTCCACCGGGCCCTCGTGGGCGGGAACCCTCGCCAGCAATGTTGCCGAGGTCGGATTCCAGAGATACAGCGTGCCCGTCTTGGTGCCGACCACCAGCCAGCCCTTCTTCGGCTCCCGGCAGAACGACAGCACATCGCCGTCGTGATCCGCCAGCGTGGCGACGAGGAATTCCGTGCGGACATCCCATAATTCCAGGGTCTGTCCTTCCGAATAAGCGGCGAGTCGCCCATCCCGGCTCAGTCCCAGCAAATAGCGGTCGGTATTGAAATGAATCTGCCGACCCAATTCCATGGTCGTCGGATCCCAAAACCAGACGTCCTTACCCGAGGCCGTCAGTAGCCAGAGCCGGTTATTCTCGCGGAAGAACGCCATGGCCCCAGCGCCTTCGTGAGTGGCCCGCAGGAACTTGCCGGTGGCCGGTTCCCAAATGCCCACCGGGCCTTGCGCCAACCATCCCAGCGCGTCCCCCTGCGGCGAGAATTCCACAAATTGAACGTCGTAGCCTTCGATGAATTGATCCGCCACCAGCACGCCTTCCCGCTCGTTCCAAACCAGAAGGTGTCCGCCCTCGCCGCCGCCTATGCCCGCAGCAATCAGTTTGCCGTCGGGCCTGTAATCCAAGGTCTCCACCGGGCGTCCGCTGCGCACCGCGAAGGACTGGTCCATGTGGGTCAAATGCCGCCCGTCGTCCACATTCCAGAACTCCGGCCTGCCACCCCCGGCCGCCAGCACCGTCTGGCCCTCCGGGGCGAACACCGGATCGGTGATGCTGGCGCGTTCCGGCAGATGGGCCGTCGACAAGCGGGTCACCAAGCCATGGCTCCGTTGCGCTTGATCCAGCGCGTTTTCCGCCTCGTCCTGGCGGGCGCAGGATTGACACTCGCGGAGATACCCAAGGTAAGCCTCAATGGTGTTTTGCCGCTTGACGTGCCGCCAGGGATCGCCTTCCTCGAATCGACCGCTGTTGTAGCGGACCAGCGCGAAGATGGCCAACGTGCCGAACGCCACCACGAAGATCACGATCAATGCTTTTTCGAGAAAGGCCAGAAAAGCGTTCATATTTATTTGTTATCTCATGCGACGCACGGAGTGGAAGCCGGGCGTGAGCCTTTAGAAAATCGTAACAGGGAGGCCGACGACTTTAAGATATGGTTTGAGCAATCCCCGGTTGGCCTGCTCAATCGACGATAACCGGGGGCTAGATGTTCTCAGCATCGGTCGGGCCAGACTTGCTGATTGCTCAATCGACGATAACCGGGGGCTAGGCCCCGCCGGATTTTGTCCCTGCGAATGCTAGCGAAATGACTGTTTCGATAGCAAGCCGTTTGGCAGCGGGGAGCGGCGGGAGAAAAGCTCAATCGCTCGGTTCAGCCCCGCCGGATATGGAGCCACCCCGACCGACAGCCGGACCACGCTTCGTCCACGCGCTTATAATGAATCATCCTTTATCCCGCGCTGGACTTTTTTCCATGACTGCATCCTCCCTGGTTGATTTCATAGATTCCCCCGCCCGCCTCAGCGAGTTCTGCGCGTCATTGCGCGGCGCTGAATGGATCGCCGTGGACACCGAGTTTCTGCGGGAACGGACTTATTATCCCAGGTTCTGCCTGCTGCAAATCGCCCACGGACCCCATGTGGCCTGCATCGACCCGCTGGCCCTGGACAATCTCGACCCGCTGGCGGACATCTTGTTCGATCCCGCCGTGACCAAGGTTCTGCACGCCGGTCGGCAGGACTTGGAAATCTTCCACCAACTCTGGAACCGGCTGCCCGCCCCGCTGTTCGACACCCAAATCGCCGCGCCGCTGATCGGGCTGGCCGAGCAAATCAGCTATGCCGGGTTGGTGGCCGAATTGCTTGGCGTCTCCCTCAGCAAAACCCACAGCCGCACCGATTGGTCCCTGCGCCCGCTGTCCGACGCCCAACTGCGCTATGCCGCCGACGATGTGATTTATCTCGGCGCTGCCTATCAGGCGCTACGGGGGCAACTGGAAGCCTTGGACCGACTCGGCTGGTTGGCGGACGATTTTGCCGCGCTGCTGAATCCGGCGCTCTATGAAACGCCACCGGAATTGGCCTGGCAGCGCATCGGCGGCGTTCAGCAATTGCGCAGCAAACAACTGGCTATCCTGCAAGGGCTGGCGGCGTGGCGGGAAGAAACCGCCCGCGCCCAGGACATCCCGCGCAACTGGGTGGTCAAAGACGAGGCGATGGTGGATTTAGCCCGGATCGCCCCGAAAAACCCCGAGGAACTCAAGCGCGTCCGGGGTTTGGAGGAGCGTACCCTCAAACGCTATGGCAATCAGTTGTGTCAATTAATTTGCGAAGGCCAGGACCGCGCCCCGCCCGCTCTCGACATCAAGGCGCGCTCGGCCCGCCGGACGCCGGAGGAAGAAGCGTTGCTGGACCTGCTCAATGCCGTGGTGAGGCTGCGGGCCGCGCAGCATACCTTGAACCCCGCCGTGCTGGCCGGCCGCAAAGATTTGGAGCAATTGCTGGACCAGCCGGAGCAGTCCAAGCTTTTGAAGGGCTGGCGCAAGGCCATGGCCGGTGAAGAGTTGATGGCGCTGTTGCGGGGCGAATGCCATATCGCCGTGGCCGATGGTTGCCTGCATGTCCGGCGCCACGCCTAAGCCGGGGCATCCACTTTTTATTGAGGGATTGCGGCGCCCGGACGCTTACGATTATCCGGTGGATTCGGTTCGCTTCGCCGAAACCCATATTTCTTGGGTGCTGTTGGCGGGCGAATTCGCCTATAAGATCAAGAAGCCCGTCGACTTCGGCTTCCTCGATTTCTCCACGGTGGAGCGCCGGAAATTCTACTGCGAAGAAGAATTACGGCTGAACCGGCGCTATGCCCCGGATTTGTATTTGGCCGTGGTTCCCGTGACCGGCGACGCGAACCTGCCACGCTTCGGTGGTCCCGGCCTTCCTTGGGATTACGCCGTCAAAATGCGCCGCTTCGACCCCGCGCAAACCTTCGATCATCTGGCAGCGGCCCAAGCGCTGCGGCCCGAATATCTGGACGCGCTGGCCGAAACCCT